>NZ_JALKIK010000021.1:0-91005 GCF_023050955.1 Anaerobiospirillum sp. NML120511 | reverse complement strand
TGGCATAGGGTCACCTCTCAGACTTACATTCATATGTTGAAGTTATGAATCATACCCGCGCAAATCGCATAAATATAAGGATTTATCAAAAAACGTGATGAAAATCACAAGCACTTAATACGCCGTAATCTTCTGCAGCATGCCGCTCATTTCATCCATGGCGCCTTCGGCAGTCTGAGCAAAGGCAATACCGTCGGAGGCATTGCGGTTGCCCTGGTTGAGGCCATTAATCTGAGTTGTGAGGCGGGAGCTAATCTGGAGGCCTGCAGCATCGTCCTTGGCACTGTTAATTCTCAGGCCAGACGAGAGTCTCTGGTAGGTTGTAGTTAACTGGCCCTGTACATTGTTGAGATAGCGGCGGCCATTGAGAGAACTTACGTTCGTGTTTACATATACTGCCATGGTTAGTTTCCTTTGTGTGTACGATATCTATACTGTTTCAGGTCAGCGGTTACACCAAAGGTGCTATTCCTTGCTAACCAATGCTTCCTTTTATTAACGCAAAAATGCCTGTCTGGTTCATCATGGCCTGGTGACATATTAAATGTCTAAAATACGCATTTTGACTACGGAAATAGATGTAAGTAAGTGTAAGAATATATCAATGATGGGCACGTGCTCGGGCCGTGGCTGGGCCTTAAGGACTGATACATGGCAGGGGAAATTATGGTGACGGGATGCTGATGGATCTGTAGTGGGAAAAGCGCTTAAATAAAAGAGTCAGCCTGGAGAGCCTAGTTACTATTTTTCCATCTAGGAAAGCTGAAAATATCGCTGTCGTTGCACAGAAAATGTGCTAACTGTAATCAATGGACAAATTTTTGATAAAGATCACAATATCTTATGTTACCAATAACATCTTCCAAATTTGCCTTATTTATCAGGTTGTATACGCTATCATTTTCCTGGACAGTGGTCAGATGAGCGAAAAAGATCAAAAATAAGGCTTAACTTTGTTTTATCTATCGTTATAATAGGCCCATAAGCATGTGAGACGCTAGGGCGGTATCTGATCAGACAATCAGTGCCATAGTGCGCCGCCTTAGTCATCTTTTCAGATGCTTTAATACATCACATTTAAGGGACTGGTTAGCACTGGTCAATGCTGTTAATAATATTGGTTAGCGTTCAAAAACAGCACTTTAGTCACAGCAGCAGAGCTATGACTAATCCAGTAGTTCCCATCAAAATCACGTCATTTCTTCGCAAACCGACTGCAGCAATGCATGCCGGGATTTTTTGCGTCTGTGCTTTCCAAAATCTTTTACAGCACTCCTCCCATCTCTGGTAATCATTAACCTCATCACACTATTACGCCCTCATCTATTAGCCTTGCCCGTCATAATGGCATTGCCTGTCATCATGGCGTTGTCAGCCATCATTGCCCTGGAACGTCATAATGGCGTTGCCAGCCATCATTGCCCTGGAACGTCATCATGGCGTTGTCAGCCATCATTGCCCTGGAACGTCATAATGGCGTTGCCAGCCATCATTGCCCTGGAACGTCATCATGGCGTTGTCAGCCATCATTGGCCGGGCCGTCATCATGGCGTTGTCAGCCATCATTGCCTGGACCGGCATCATGGCCTTGAAGGTAATCATGGTATTGCTGAGCTCTATGCTAAGATCTGCCCGGTATGACCTTGTCGGGGCTGAGGCCTCTGTCTTTGTTTGATGGCTTTACTCTGGGCCTTGCTGTGGCCATGGGATGAGTAAACTGCAGGAGTTTTGTCATGGATTTCAGCTCACTTGCCAATGGTGCCATAGCCTCCATGCTGCCTTATCGTATGGGCAAGCCAGTTGAGCTTGTGCATGAGGAAATAGGGGCAAAGAACTTTGTGCGCCTGAACTCAGGTGAAAATCCTTATGGCATTAGTCGCAAGGTTCAGAAGGTTCTGGAGCGCTATGCGGACAAATTGCCTTATTACCCAGATGCCGGAGCCTGGCACTTCAAGAGGTTGCTGAGCAGTACCTTTAACTATGATGTCAACAACATCACAGCTGGAGCAGACAATCATGAGCTGATTTCTCTGCTGGCCCGTGCCTTTCTCAACCCTTCGGTCAATGTCATTGTGCCTCGTGTCAACTCAATTATGATCGAGCGTGCTGTCCGTATCAGTGGTGCTGGCATCAGGAGTACCGGCATTAATGATGACTGGGAGCCTGTTCTTGAAGAGATTGTAGAAGCCATCGATGATCGTACCCGCATGATTATCATGGCCAATCCGTCTAATCCTCTGGGAGCTTTCGTTCATTACTCAAGTCTGGAAAAGATGCTGCAGGATGTTCCTGAGGATGTGCTGGTAGTCATAGACGAGGAGCTGATTGACTACCTGGGAGGTGGTTATAAGGATTTGTATGACCTTATCATCAATTATCCCAACCTGGTGCTGCTGCGCTCTTTTTCCCACATTTATGGACTTGCAGGCCTGAGAATAGGCTACATGCTTTCCTGTGATGAGATCTGCGGCATCATCAATGTGCTGCGCGATCCCTACAATGTAAGTCAGCTGGCACTGGACTGTGCCTGCGCTGCTCTTACAGACAATGTCTTTACCCGCTTTGTGCTGGACCGTACCAATACCGAGCGCAACCGCTATCGTGAGTTCTGCTCTTTCTACGGCCTTGCCATGGTTGATAATAAGACCAATACAGTCACCATAGACTTCGGCTCCAGAGCCCACAGCTGGTATAACGCGCTGATGCGCCAGGGTATCTTTACCCGACATCTTGAGTATCTGGGACTGCCTTCGCTGATTAATATCACCATGGGGCACCCTGATGAAAACGACTTCTGTCTGCGCCGTATCGAGCAGCTCATTCTCAAGGACAGCAAACTGGAGGGTGCCAGTGACAGCTCCCTGAGTTAACCAGGATCTGCCATGTTCTGCTACGCATTGCTGTTTCGGGCATAGCCATGCCATGACTTAGCCCAACCTGGCATAAAAGGTGTGGCCGGGACTTCTGCAGGGCATGGCTGTGATGCGGTCAAATTATGAAAGCAGGGAAGCAGGGGCATGCCTGTGCGGCACTCATGGGGCTATCATGGCATTGCCGCCATGCAACGCATGCTCAGCCTTTCTGCAGCAGTGGGCATGGTGGTCGCAGGCGGTGCATTAATTGACTATGAATGTTAAAGCTAATAGGCTTAATCCCACATTGTGAGGCGAATTACGCGGCTTTAGGCCGCATTTTTGTTTGTGCCGCAGGCACAGGGCAGATCTCTTGCCTCCTCAGGCTGTGTCCCTTTGTTTCGGGGCACGTGTTTTTATCTGCGCAGCAAAGGGCAGCACACCAGGTGTCGAGGCCCGTAGCATGCGCCAGCAGGGCATACTCTCATGCAGGATACTTTGACCTTAGAAAAGATTGACCATGTCGCTGGTTCAGTAAATCTGATTGGCTCCAAGAGCCTGACCAACCGTGCTCTGCTGTTAAGCGCTCTGGGTACAGGAACCACCCGTCTTACAAATATCCTGCGTTCAGATGACTCTGAGGTCATGCTTTCTGCTCTGCAGACTCTGGGTGTGAAAGTAACCCTGGACAGCAATGATGACACCGTGGTTACTGTAGAGGGTATGGGCGGCGTGTTTAACAATGCTGATGCTGGCGTTGTTGAGCTTTTCCTTGGTAATGCCGGTACCGCCATGAGACCGCTGGCCGCAGCGCTGGCCCTGTCTGATGGCACCTACAGACTGACAGGTGAGCCGCGCATGTATGAGCGTCCTATTGGCATTCTGGTAGATGCGCTGCGCGCACTGGGAGCAAAAATCGAATATCTGGGCAACAAGGGCTATCCGCCATTGCTCATTACCGGTGTTAAAGCCGTGCAGCGTACTGCAGGCGGAGAGGGGAGCAGCCATGTCTGCGCCTCAGGCGCCGGGGCTGGATCAGGCAGCTCTGTATGTGAGCTTGAGGTAGCTGGCAACACTTCCTCTCAGTTCATATCTGCCCTGCTTATGGTAAGCGCCCTGCTTGACCGTCCTGTGCACCTGAAGGTAAAGGGTGAACTGATTTCCCGTCCTTATGTTCATCTGACCATTGAGCTTTTAAAGCGCTTTGGTATTGAGGTTGTCAATAACTGCTTTGAGTCCTTTGACATTGCTCCTCAGAAACTCATCAATCCAGCTTCTTATCTGGTAGAGGGAGATGCCAGTGGCGCTACTTACTTCCTTGCTGCTGCAGCCATCAGCGGTGAGGTCACTGTAAAGGGGGTAGGCCGCGACTCCATTCAGGGAGATACCAGATTTATTGAAGTGCTTGAGCGCATGGGCGCAAACATTGAAGTGGGTGAGGACTTCCTCAGGGTAAGTAAGGCCCCTGTGCTCCATGGTATCGACATTGACATGAATGACATGCCTGATGCGGCCATGACTCTGGTGCCAATGGCTCTGTTTACCGACAGTCCTGTAGTGATTCGCAATATTGAAAGCTGGCGTGTTAAGGAAACAGACCGTATTGCCGCAATGGCAGCAGAAATGCGCAAGCTGGGCTGCAAGGTAGAGGAGGGGCAGGACTACATCATGGTTGACGGCTCAGACCCGCAGTGTGCAAGCCTGCGCGAGAGCGGTGATGTTCCTGCCTTTGATACCTACAATGACCACCGTATGGCCATGTGCATGTCGCTTGCTGCCCTGGACAGAAAGATAGTCATCAACGACCCGGGCTGCTGCCGTAAGACCTTCCCTGATTATTTCACCCGCTTTGCTCAGGTTAGTGTCAGAAAGTAGCATCACAGTCAGGCTGGAGTCTGAAGTATCACGCCTGAAACCTGCAGCCATAGGAGTGCAACTGTAGACCTGGACCAGCTACTGCTCTGCAGCGTTGAACATGCAACCAGAAGTCGGCACCTGCAGCCTTGAACCCGCAGCCAGAGGACTGCAGTTGCAGCCTGGAACCAGCAGCCACAGTCCGGCATCTGGGGATGATGAGGTCCTTAATACAGATATGCCATCGCAGCATGAGCTGCAGAATCCATGGCTTCGTCTCCGGATGCGTCAGTAACGCTGGTCACCTGCAGCGCAGTCATACATTTAGCATCACTGGATGCCATAAAACAAAGGCCCGTTCAGGGCCTTTGTTGTATGGGTAAGCTGTAAGATTGCAGCATGCAGCCCTCATGATGAGCCTTGGAGTTATGGTATTGGAAGGGACGTAGGTTCCCCAATTGCAGGATTGGTAAAGCTAAAGAAGACAGTATCTTTTCAGGCATTGGAAGGGGAAGGGACAGCACTGGGGCAATCTGGGCAAAAATAGTGCTTAAGGCTTATGCAAGCGGGACAATGCCTGAAACTGGTGCAAAAATGGGCGTGCTTGCAAGCATAGACAGGGGTTTTTTGCTATTATGGACCAGTTTTTCTCCGTTAACTGGCTTTTTTGTGCCTGATTTAAGCTCTTTGACTGCTTTTTTCACACTGCCATGATTCGTATCTGACGGAGAACATAAGGGGGCTGATATAACCTCAGTAAGGTGGATTTGTCATTAATCCGCAAGCAACAGTCATCCGGCTGCAAACAATGCAGCAGGGCAGCGTCTTTCTTACTAAAGGACGCAGGGAGCAGACAATTTCTTCTGTCTTACTCAACAGGCTGGTGTCAAGCCAAGATAGTATGGCCATGTGAGGTGCGCAGTCAGCCTGGTCTGCAGCGATATGAGGCGAGCTTAGCTCTGAGCACTTATTCATGTTTAGTACCACAACCACATTTATTGTCTATATCCTCTGCATGCTGATAATCGGCATTGCAGCAGCCCGTATGACCAATTCCCTGAACGATTACGTTCTGGGCGGCAGAAGTCTGGGTCGTTTTGTTACCGCTCTTTCAGCCGGTGCCTCGGACATGTCCGGATGGCTGCTGATGGGCCTGCCGGGAGCTCTGTTCCTGCATGGTCTGGGCGAGGCCTGGATTGCCATTGGTCTTACTGTTGGTTCCTGGTGCAACTGGAAGTTTGTAGCTGCCCGTCTACGCTCCTTTACCGCCAATGCCTCTGATGCCCTGACTCTGCCTGACTATCTGTCAGCTCGCTTCAATGACACTCTGCGTATCTGCTCTATCATTGCAGCCTTTATCATCCTGATTTTCTTCGTGGTTTACTGTGCCTCAGGCATGGTATCAGGTGCCCGTCTGTTCGAGCAGACCTTTGGTCTTGATTACTCCAATGCTCTGTTAATCGGTGCCGTATCCACTATCTTCTACGTATTTATCGGCGGCTTCCTTGCTGTAAGCTGGACAGATACTGTTCAGGCCAGCCTTATGATTTTTGCCCTGCTGCTTACCCCTGTAGTCATGATTCTTGACTGCGGTGGTCTTGATGCAGCCAATGCCCTGATTGCCCAGAAGGACGAATCCCTTGATGACTTCTTCCAGGGTATGACAGTAATAGGCTTCCTGTCCCTGGTAGGCTGGGGTCTTGGTTACGTAGGTCAGCCTCACATTCTGGTACGCTTCATGGCTGCCGGCTCGGTTCGTGGCATGGGTGATGCCCGCCGTATCTCCATTACCTGGATGTCCCTCTGTCTTATCGGTGCCGTATTAATCGGCTACTACGGTGTTGCATTCTCAGTTAAGCACCCTGAGGTCTCCATTGCCAATCCTGAGCAGATATTCATCATCGTAACTCAGGTACTATTCACTCCATGGGTAGCCGGTATTCTGCTCTCAGCCATTCTGGCCGCCATCATGTCCACTCTGTCCTGTCAGCTGCTGGTGGCCTCCACCACCCTGACTGCTGACTTCTACCGTCGCTGGCTGCGTCCACATGCCTCTCAGCGCGAGCTGGTATGGTGTGGCCGCTTCATGCTGCTGCTGGTAGCAATCATTGCCTACATCATCGCCCTTGATCCTGAGAGCGGCGTATTACGTCTGGTAGCTTACGCCTGGGCTGGCTTTGGTGCCGCTTTCGGTCCTACCGTGCTTATTTCCGTATTCTGGTCCCGCATGACTCTGCCAGGCGCCATTGTCGGTATGGCTACCGGTGCCATTACCGTTATCGTATGGGAAATCGGCGGCTTCCTGGGACTGTACTCCATCGTACCTGGCTTTATCCTCTCCGCCATCGCTATCTTTGTGGTTTCAAAGATGACCTATAAGCCTGATAACGAGTGCGAGAAGCTCTTTAACGATCTTGAAAAGAAGTTCTGGGTTGAGGTTAAGCAGCACTAAGCTGCACCTGCAGGCCAGCTGCCTGCCTGGAGCAGTCAGCAGCCAGAGGGCTGCTGGCTGCAGTAGAGCTTTTCAAGCATAGCCAATAAGGGCTAAGACTAAGTTCTGATTTAAAAAGCGGCTGTGTCCATCACACATGCTGAAATTCAAAGAGGTGAACCTGATTTCAGGCTCACCTTTTTTCATGCCAACATTAGCAGTGCCACTTTCACTTATATATCTATAAAGAAGTGTAAATATGCTATGTAAGCCTGATGCGGCTTTATGTGTAAATAAGTTGTAAATAAAACGGTATGCCCGTTAGCTGTTCTGTGGGAGTATTGCGTGAGCAAACCGCGATATTCCGGTACTTTACAGTAAAGGAGCGTTAGGAATGGCGGTATACGTAAACACAAATGTGTCGAGCTTAAACGGTCGTAGATATCTGAACAATGTTCAAAATCAGCTCACTACGACATATCAGCGTCTCTCGTCAGGACTGAGAATTAACAGTGCCAAGGACGATGCAGCTGGCCTGCAGATTTCCTCACGTTTAACTACCCAGATAAATGGCCTGAATCAGGGCAACCGTAATGCCTCTGATGGTATTGCCTTTGCCCAGACCGCTGAGGGCGCCATGGACGAAATCACTGGCATGCTCCAGAAGATTCGCACCCTGGCAGTACAGGCCAACAACGGCACTAACACCAATGATGACCGCAAAGCGCTCCAGAAAGAGGCAACTGCACTGGCACAGGAAATTACCCGTATTGCCAAGCAGACCACATTCGGTGGCAGCCAGATTCTTGATGGCGCTGCTGGTCTGTTAACAAAAGGCGGAAACAACAATACTTCCATTGGTAAGCTTACACTGCAGGTAGGTGCAAACAAGGGTGATACCATCAGCTTTGAAGTGAACTCAATGAAGTTCAGCACAATGATGGCAGATACCGAGGTTAAGAAGTTCTTTGATACAGCTAAAGGTCTGGTATTTACCAATGTTGCCAATATTGTTGATGCTATTAATGGCATGGACAAGATGATTGGTGTTGTAGATGCCGCACGTGCTGGACTAGGTGCAATACAGAACAGATTGGAATCTTCCATCAGAAACCAGGCCAATGTTTCTGCCAACCAGGCTGATGCCCGCAGCAGAATTCGTGATGCAGATTTCGCAGAGGAATCAGCAAATCTGAGCCAGCAGTCCATCATTCAGCAGGCTGCTACCTCCATGCTCATGCAGGCCAACACCCGTCCACAGCTTGGTCTGTCCCTCTTAGGCTAATGCCTTAAGATAAGACTGTGCTCTGTCAGCTGTAAGCTGATTGCGCCTCAAAACAAAGCCCCTGGTCAGCAATGATCAGGGGCTTTGTATTTGATTGGTATTGAAAGTAATGCAAGCATGATTTTATGGATATAATCAGGCCTTACGACTATTTTCATATCTATAAAGACTTTGGAACGCGTTGTTTGACCTCACTTGGATAATCCAGTTAATGTTCTGTACATAAAGCGTATCTTCCGTTTATAGATATAAAGTGGGGGCTGCGGTCAATAAGCGCGACACTCCACTACTATGCAGTAAAGGAGTATTAGCAATGGCGGTATACGTAAACACAAATGTGTCGAGCTTAAACGGTCGTAGATATCTGAACAATGTTCAGAATCAGCTCACTACTACATATCAGCGTCTCTCGTCAGGACTGAGAATTAACAGTGCCAAGGACGACGCAGCAGGCCTGCAGATTTCCTCACGTTTAACTACCCAGATCAATGGCCTGAATCAGGGTAACCGCAATGCCTCTGATGGTGTGGCCTTTGCTCAGACCGCTGAGGGCGCCATGGACGAAATCACTGGCATGCTCCAGAAGATTCGCACCCTGGCAGTACAGGCCAACAACGGCACCAATACTGCTGATGATCGAAAGGCTCTGCAAAAAGAGGCTACATCGCTGGTAGAAGAAATTACCCGTATTGCCAAGCAGACCAAGTTCGGTGGCTCCTTAATCCTGGACGGTGCCGGTGCCAACTCCATCATGACAAAGGGCGGCGGCGGTGGCCAGGCCGGTCAGACTAAGGATCATATTGGTAAGCTTACCCTTCAGGTAGGCGCAAACAAGGGCGATACTATCAGTTTTGAAGTAAACGCCATGAAGTTCTCTCAGATCGCCAGCGCAGCCGGTGTTGCTGCAAATGATTTGAAGAAGTACTATGATGCAGCCAAGGGTATGGTCTTTACCAATGCTGCTGAGCTTGGAAACATCATTTCCCACATGGACAAGCTCATCGGTGCTGTAGATGCCTCACGTGCCGGACTAGGTGCAATACAGAACAGATTGGAATCTTCCATCAGAAACCAGGCCAATGTTTCTGCCAACCAAGCTGATGCCCGCAGCAGAATTCGTGATGCAGATTTCGCCGAAGAATCAGCCAATCTGAGCCAGCAGTCCATCATTCAGCAGGCTGCTACCTCCATGCTCATGCAGGCCAACACCCGTCCACAGCTTGGTCTGTCCCTCTTAGGCTAATGCCTTAAGATAAGACTGTGCTATGTCAGCTGTAAGCTGATTGCGCCTCAAAAACAATGCCCCTGGTCAGCAATGATCAGGGGCTTTGTTTTTGAATGGTATTGAAAGTTATGCGAGCATGATTTCATGGTTAAAATCGGGCCTTACGACTATTTTTGTATCTATAAAAACTTTGGAACGCTGTGTTGGGCTTTACTGTGATAATCCGGTAATTATTCTGTACATAAAGCGTATCTTCCGTTTAAAGATATAAAGTGGGGGCTGCGGTCAATAAGCGCGACACTCCACTAATAAGCAGTAAAGGAGTATTAGCAATGGCAGTTTACGTAAATACAAATGTGTCGAGCTTAAACGGTCGTAGATATCTCAATAATGTTCAGAATCAGCTCAATACGACCTATCAGCGTCTCTCGTCAGGACTGAGAATTAACAGCGCCAAGGACGACGCAGCAGGCCTGCAGATTTCCTCACGTTTAACTACCCAGATAAATGGCCTGAATCAGGGTAACCGCAATGCCTCTGACGGTGTAGCCTTTGCCCAGACCGCAGAAGGAGCAATGGATGAAATCACCAATATGCTCCAGAAGATCCGTACTTTGGCTGTTCAGGCCAACAACGGTACCAATACCGCTGATGACCGCAGAGCTCTTGGTAAGGAAGCTACTTCTCTCGTAGAAGAGATCACCCGTATTGCCAAGCAGACCAAGTTCGGTGGCTCCTTAATTCTGGACGGTGCTGGTGCCAACTCCATCATGACAAAGGGCGGTGCAGCTGGTGCTACTAAGGATAATATTGGTAAGCTTACCCTTCAGGTAGGCGCAAACAAAGGCGATACTATCAGTTTTGAAGTTAACGCCATGAAGTTCTCTCAGATTGCAAGTGCAGCTAATGTAGCTGAAGCAGATTTGAAGAAGTACTATGAGGCCGCCAAGGGTATGGTATTTACCCATGCTGATCAGCTTGGCAATATCATTTCTCACATGGACAAGCTCATCGGTGCTGTAGACGCCTCAAGAGCTGGACTAGGTGCTATACAGAACAGATTGGAGTCTTCAATCAGAAACCAGTCCAATGTTTCTGCCAACCAGGCTGATGCCCGCAGCAGAATTCGTGACGCAGATTTTGCCGAGGAATCAGCCAATCTGAGCCAGCAGTCCATCATTCAGCAGGCTGCTACCTCCATGCTCATGCAGGCCAACACCCGTCCACAGCTTGGTCTGTCCCTCTTAGGATAATGCCTTAGTCTGGGATTATGCTCTGTCAGCTCTTAGCTGGCGAACTTCAAAACAAAGCCCCTGGTCAGCAATGATCAGGGGCTTTGTTTTTGGCGGCAGGTGCCTGAACTGGCATGTCTCTACGGAGGCTTGCGACAGAGCAAAACGCAATATGATGCAAAGTGCGGCCTGTACAGTCGCATGCGAAAGGCATAATGCTGCCCGGGGCATGATTTGGGGGGCGGCTTGCGGGCTCTGGTTAGCGCTTGAGTATGTGGATGTTTTTGAGGCGCTCGAGGGCGGCGGTAAGAGTTTCTTCTTTCTTGGCAAAGTGGAAGCGGATGTAGTTGTTAACCTTTTCCTTGAAGAAAGAAGAGCCTGGTACGGCACCTACGCCTACCTTCCGGGCAAGATCCTCGCAGAACTGTACATCGCTGTCGTAGCCAAAGCTGCCAATGTCGACCAGTACATAGTAGGCTCCCTGTGGGCGGTAGTACTCAAGGCCGATTTCATCAAGGCCAGAGCAGAAGAGTTCACGCTTTTTGGCGTAGGTTTCCTGCAACTGCTCATAGTAGCTGTCAGGCAGGGTAAGACCTGCAATCAGGGCCTCCTGCAGTGGAGCTGCAGCTCCTACAGTAAGGAAGTCGTGGACCTTGCGTACGGCTTCGATAATGTGGGCAGGTCCCTGTACATAGCCAAGGCGCCATCCGGTAATGGAATAGGTCTTTGAGAAGGAGTTGCACACCAGAGTGCGCTCTTTCATGCCCGGCAGAGTAGCAAGATAGGTATGGGTATGAGGTTTGAAAATCAGGTGCTCATATACCTCGTCAGTGATTACGAAGGCATCGTAGCGCTTGATGATATCGCTGATGGTTTCCAGTTCTTCGCGAGTAAAAACCTTGCCGCATGGATTGGACGGGTTACACAGAATAAGTGCTTTTGCGCCCTGGGCAAAGGCCTGCTCAAGTTCAGCCGGGTCAAAGGTAAATGATGGTGGCTTGAGTGGGACGTAGACAGGCTGGGCATCGCACAGAATGGAGTCAGCACCGTAGTTTTCATAGAAAGGGGAAAAAATGGCCACCTTTTCGCCTGGATTTACTGTAGCCAGTACCGAAGCCATCATGGCCTCAGTAGAACCACAGGTAATTACCAGCTCATTGTTGGGGTCAACAGCCTGGCCGGAGAAGTGCTTAATCTTGGCAGCAAGGGCCTCACGTACATTCTGAGCGCCCCAGGTAACGGCATACTGATGTGGGCCGCTTAAGGCTACTTCGCTAAGGCGCTTTGTCAGCTCTGCAGGGGGATCAAAGTCAGGAAAACCCTGGGAGAGATTAATGGCATCGTACTTGAGGCAGACGCGGGTCATACGTCTGATAACTGAATCGGTGAAGGAAGCTGTTCTTAATGAGGTTTGCATAATATTGCTCACAGGCAAGGGGCTAAGTGCCCGGCAAATGAAATGGGCTCAGCAGGGTAATAGCTGCATGTCTGGCTGGTAACTGACCTTCAGTCTGGCGCACGTCTGACTGATGCTGCAGCGCCAGGGCCGCAGCGCCATGAGGCTGCTTCGCCCTGGCGCGGGCCATGTCAGGTCTGGTTACAGTGAATAGCCGCTGTGCGGGTTGAAGAGATTGTGCGGGTCAAATGCGGCTTTGACGGCGCGCATCAGAGCCAGCTCCTGAGGATCAACTTCCTTAAGGAAGTAATTGCGCTTGTGACGGCCAAGGCCATGCTCGGCAGCTACCTTGCCCTTGAGCTCATAGACACGGCGGTACAGCGAGGACAGGATGTAAGTCAGAGTATCAGGCCATTTTTCAACTGGCAGATCGTCCTTGAGTATGCACAGATGTACGTTACCATCTCCGGCATGACCAAAGGCCAGGATACGTATACCGCTTTTCTCTGACAGCTCAGAGACATAATCTACGAAAGTAGCTATGTCGCTCAGCGGTACTACAGTGTCGACAGGCTCCCAGAGACCCGATGTCTGTACGGCTTTGGCAAGAGCTGAGCGAACGGTCCAGACATCACTTGATATGGCCGGGTCCGTAAGGGGCAGGAACTCAATGTTATGGAAAGGTTCAAGCACCTCACGGCAGCGCTGCAGACGATGATCTGGTTCACCCACACGTCCATCGAAAGTTACTACCAGATAGGCAGAGCACTCCGGCATAGGGAAAGACTTGCCAGTGAACTGTTCGCCAAGGGCAATTACCTTGCGCTCAATAAATTCAATGGCAGTAGGCTCAAGCAGGGCCTGCTTGATCTCATTTACTGAGGTAATAGCTTCACGCAGCGATTTGAAGCCTACCAGGGCATGACAGGTGCTCTCAGGTTTGTCGATAAGACGCAGAACACAGCGGGTAATAACACCAAGGGTACCCTCAGAGCCGATAAAGAGCTGCTTGAGGTTAAGGCCAGTGCTGTCCTTAAGGCATTTGGAGCCCAGGTCGACCAGACGGCCATCGGGAGTTACTACCTCAAGGCCCAGAACATAGTCACGGGTTACGCCATATTTGACGGCACGCATGCCACCGGCATTGGTGGCGATATTACCGCCAACAGTGGCGTGTTTCTCGGCCGGATCTGGAGGGTAGAACAGACCTCGCTCTTCAACGTAGGCCTGCAGGTCACAAAGCAGAACGCCCGGCTCTACAGTAATGGTACGGTTTTCCTCATCAAGCTCAAGAATGCGGTTCATACCGCTGACATCAAGCACGAGGCCGCCCTGGGGAATGGTGGAGCCTACCAGGTTGGTACCGGCAGCGCGTACGGTAACACTCATCCTGTGTTCGCATGCAAAGGCCACAGCGGCTCTTACGTCCTCAGCACAGGCGGCTTTGACGTAGACCTCGGCATGACCTTTTTCATAGCCCAGAAAGTCTGTAAGCAGGCGGGTATCAACTGCATCGCCTGGCTGTACCTGAGCTTCAGATGAAAGCAGCTTTTTAAGCTGCAGGCAGATTGTATTGTCAGACACTTTATTATTCCTGAAAACAGTTAATGCCAGGCAGTACCGGCAATATGCTGGTAGCGGCCCTGTGGCGGCGCCTGCCCATGGGGCAGACGCAGCAGCAGTTTGAGACTTGCTACTTTAGCGGCTCAGGCCATTGGCCCACTTGTCGCCCAGCCACTGAACCAGCTGAACAAAGAGTACCAGGAGGACAATGACAAAGATCATTACGCCTGTTTCATAGCGGTAGTAGCCGTAGAGAATGGCGATATTACCGATACCGCCGCCGCCGACCATGCCTGACATGGCTGAAAAACCAATCAGACTGATGAAAGTCACGGTAAAGCCGCGAATCAGGCCCGGAGCAGCCTCAACCAGCAGAACATCACGCACAATCAGAGATTTGGATGCTCCTGAGGCCAGGGCAGCCTCCAGTACGCCCGGATCTACTTCCTTTAGTGAACCTTCAACCAGACGGGCATAAAAGGCAATGGCACAGATAGACAGAGGAACGGCAGCTGCAATAGGACCAATTTTGCTTCCTATCAGAGCAAAGGTCAGTGGCAGAGTAAAGACCACCAGAATGATAAAAGGAATGGAGCGCACTACATTTATGATGTAGCCCAGCACGGAATTGATGGCCTTTGAGTTAATAAAGTCCTTATGGGAGCTCAGATAGAGCACCAGACCGCAGATCAGGCCAAAGACCACACCAAGAATCAGGGAAATGCCCAGCATGATGGTGGTTTCCCATGCTGCTTTGGCAAATTCACGATCAAGGATTTGCAGGGTTTCTTCTAACATGATTACTCCTTGTTCTGGTCCTGAGTGCTGCTGGCAGCGGCTGCTGCACTGGCAGCTGCAGGGGCAGCATCCTGGGCTGTTGCTGTGGCAGCTGCGGCGTAGTCGATATGGGCTACTGAGCGCTCAGCCTCAGGGTTTAGCTGATTGAGCAGCTGGCCGTTTTCCTTGATTTTCTTGATAAAGGCACTCTGAGACAGGAAGTCCAGCACCTGATCAGGGGCATGGCTGGAGCGGCGTACCGAGATGATAAGGTTGCCCAGCGGCTTGCCGGAAATGTATTCAATTCGTCCGCCCAGAATGCTGATATCAGCATCAAAGCGTTTGATGGCCTGAGCAATTACACTGTCGTAGGCCTGCTCTTCCTTGTAGGTAATTTCATAGAGATTGTCTTCGCTGGCCAGCAGTTCAGGTGGCAGCAGCAAAGCGTCATGGCGTGAGATCATTGCACGGCCATACTCGCTTGATGGATGAGCAAAGAGATCGTAGGTGCTGCCATGCTCAACTACTTTGCCATGAGCCATCAGGGCCACCTTGTTAAAGAGGCTCTTGGCCACTTCCATCTGGTGGGTGATAAACAGTACAGTCAGATTGCGCTCAGCCTTGAGCTTCTTGAGCAGAGCAACAATTTCAGAGGTGGTGTCAGGGTCAAGGGCTGAGGTAGCCTCATCACAAAGCAGAATCTCAGGATCATTGGCCAGAGCGCGGGCAATCGCCACACGCTGCTTCTGACCGCCTGACAGTGATGGCGGGTAAAGACTTTCCTTACCTGACAGTCCCACACTGGCAAGCAGCTGTGGGACTTTGGCCTCAATCTCGGCACGGGCAGCTCCACGGGCCTTGAGGTTGAAGGCTACATTGTCAAAAACAGTGGCATTCTTAATCAGATTGAAGTGCTGAAAAATCATGCCTATACGCAGTCTTAAGGAGCTGAGCTGGGCTGAGCTCAGGCCAGAGGTGACTTCGGTACCGGCAACAATAACCCGTCCCGAACTTGGCTTTTGCAGCAGATTTACGGTACGTACCAGAGTTGATTTACCGGCTCCGGACTGGCCGAGCACGCCGTAAAAGTCACCTTTTTCTACGTGCAGGGATACATTGTCCACAGCTGTGTAATCACCAAATCTGACACTGACCTCTTCAAAGCGGATCATGCTTGTCTCCAGTCATTGCGGCCTGCAGCCGCGTTAGTCATTTTCATACCGGGGAAGTTGAGCTTGTCAGCCTGCATTGCACAGGCAGCAGGCATGACCTTTGAGCCACAGTGGCTCTGTGTTATCCAGAGAGCCTGTCCATCAGGACAGGCCGTGCTGTCTTTGCCTGCACCGGCCCTTGGCGCTGCTGGCGCCAGCTGGGCTCAGGCTGTCAACAGTTGACAGTCTTGCGATGTGTGCAGGGGGCAGGCACAGTTTGCGGCAGCTGTCAGGCAGCCTTGTCATCAGCTGGAGCTTCCTGACTGGCAGCCTGGTCAGCTGCTGGTGCCTCACCAGAGGCAGGTGCGTCAGCCTGTGGGGCATCTGCAGGTGCTGCGTCTGCAGAGGCAGCTTCGGTATCGGCATCGGCCTTTACTTTATCCCACCAGTCCGGACGGGTGAATGCATCGAAGTTCTTGTGAGCTGTAATGGCGTCCTTGAACTTCTGAGAGTGAACGACGCGGTAGAAAAGATCGGCGTGGAACTTGTCACCGGCCTTAACAGCGATGAGGTTCTTTACCGGCTCGCTTACATCCTCAACGCTCAGAGCCTTTGAAAAGTCAAAGTTGGCAGCGTAAGCGTAGTTGCCCGGAATCATGCCCAGAACTACGGAGTCCAGAGAACGGGTAATCTGAGCTGCATCCATTGGTACAAACTCAAGCTTGTACTTGTTCTCAGTAATGTCAGCAATGCTGGCCTTATTGTCGTTTTCCTGGTGGTTTAACTTGATAAGACCTGCTTTCTGAGCAATACCAAGGGCGCGGCCCAGGTTGATTGGGTCATTAGGCAGACCGACCTTGCTGCCCTCTTCAAGCTGGTCATAGGAGGTAACCTTGTCAGAGAAGAAGGCCATGCCCAGGGTAGGAACATTGATAACAGCCTCAAGCTTTACCTTCTGAGTCTCTACGAAGTTGTCAAAGTAGGAGCGGTGCTGGAACAGATTGGCCTGAATGTCGCCGCTGGCCAGAGCAAGGTTAGGCTGTACGTAATCGGTAAAGGTAACCAGCTCAATTTTGTAACCCTCTTCAGCTACTAATGGGCTGATGATTTTCTCAACCATCTCGCCATAAGGGCCAGGGCATACACCCACCTTAATCACCTGACCGGCAGCTGGGGCAGAAGGAGCTGCAGCAGTGTCTGCAGTCTTCTTGTCATCGCCGTTACAGCCGGTAAGAGCAAATACTGCGGCAGCGCAGAGGCTTAAAATTAATTTGGACTTCATTATTTTTCTCCTGAATAGGTTGCCCGCTCTGACCTTAGGTCAAATGGGCGTCTTATAAATTTCTGATGCACTGTCAGCAGACTAATCTGCCACCAGAGTTGCTGAGCCTCATGGCGTCAGCCAAAACGTTATTCCTGTCTCCCCGGAACCCCTGCAGGCCGCATTTGCAGTTGCAGCTATGCTGCTTAACTGTATGCCACTGCTGTAAGCCTCTTACCTGCAGCTGTGCCTTCAGGCTATGCAGGGCAGCTGCGCAGGCAACGCGGGCCATGAATGAATATCTGTCAGCCTGGTGGTGCCCATTGCAGCATGTGCGGCTTGTTGGGGCTCGATGCACCCCGTTGTGCTCCAGCGCTGCTGCAGCTATGTTTCCCGATGCTTATGAGCTGAGGCCTCTGAACCGAGGGCCCTGGTTGTGGGCCGCGACCGTGGGCTTATGGCGGCTGCAGTGGCAAAAGTGGTGCCTGTCATATACGGTGAAGCCGGGGGTCTGCAGGCTTTTGCCGGGAGCTGCATTGAGCTGGCGCTGGTACATCACTGTTCCGGTAAGCTCAATACGTAAACTGCAGGGGCAATTCGGGCCGCAGTATTGCCTGTAAAAGGACTTTTAATTCTGAAAGTTCAAGGACTGGCGGATATGACCGCTGACAGATATTTATGGCCGGTATGGCGGCTGTAAAGCACGGCGCAGAGGTTACTGCTGATGGCTTTTCTGTCTTTTGGGATGAGGGGAGAATAGATGTTATGCCATGCCTGGCATACGCATGCTGGACTGCATAGGGGAAAGGAGGGTAATTGATGAGCGTGTGCAGGCGAGCTGACTGAAAGCGCAGCTTCTTGAGTTAGGGGATGGCAGATGCTTGCCTGATGCCTGATTGTGAGAGTGTTTCATTGTGCTCTCCTTGTTTCCCCTGAGGGGGGCACGAAAATAAGTCAGCTACAGTGAGTCTGACTGCACAGCTCTCTGCATACCAGGGGCAGAGTGTGGCAGATCTTTTTAAAAGCTGAGATCCGCAGCGGTGCAAAGTCCAGTAACAGCCATAAAAGCCTGAATAAATCAGGAAAATCTATATTGATTTCCGGTTTTGTGACCGGAGACTGTGTTTACTATTGAATCTTTATAGCCCAAAACTGTCAAACGAATAGGGCACTCTGCGCACTTGTTGTGCTCAATGACCGTGCTTTGCCTGCAAATAGTGCACATTTCGGGCATCTTTGAGTCATTTTGGTTAGCAGTTCATAAGAAAAGGGCCTGTCCTGGATGCGCAGTTAACTATCAGCTAAAAGCTCTGAATGATCATGATTACGCAGGCACCATCTCCCTGACATCCCAATTTCCAAACACTTCCCGTGCCCCTGATCCTCTATCTGAGTGCCTGTCTGTCTGTATGTATGGCGCTGGCTTTCTGTCCTCCTTGCATGGCTGTAGCTGATGAATGAAGCGTCCTAACATCAGGCCTGATATGACAGTATTGCAGTGGTCTGAGGTGGCTGGGAAATGCGGCGGATATGGATCAGGCATGGTGCCAGTATTGGCCAGACATGGAGAAGGCATAGTGCTGGTCTTGGCCCGGTATGGAGCAGGCACAGGCCCGGCATGGAGCCGCACAGTATTATCGTGGGGACTTCAAAGGGCCGACATGGGACAGCCTTGAGAGCTCAGATCCGGGCGGCTGCAGTCAACTTGCTGTGTGCCAGACTCCTGATAGAGTGATTTTTTCGGGCATGATGATAAATATAAGGTAAGCCGCTAAAATGGAAGTAAGCTCACCATGCCAGAATCAGGATGGTCATGGTGACAGAAAGTACCTGCAAGTCCCAGCCAGTATCTGGCTGTATCAGCATGATGCTGGGCTGTTTTGCCGGGGCCGGGCATGCGGTTTTGCATGTGGCGGAGCACGATGTTTTGCATGCTGCGGCAGGCAATGCGGCCAGAGCCTCAGGCGCGGCAGCTGCAGTGCTGTTGCCAGCCGGTGCTGGCAGTACCATCTTTAGTTTCCGGTTAGATGTTTTCTGAAGGATTACCTCAGTGGCACTTAAAAAAACACCTCTTGACCATCAGTATCTGCAGTCTTATCTGCTCAAGGCCGGAGTGCGTTTTGACTTCAACATTGTTGATACCGTTTGTCAGCGCCGTCTGGGGCTTAAGTTTTACCTTGCTCTGATTGCTGCATTGCTGCTTTTCGGTTTGCCTCCGGGCATGCCGGGCAATCCTGTTGCTGAAATTGATTCAGCCATGGGCGATTTGCATCATGAGGGTATCAGCAGCTCCATGCGTATTCTGCTGCTCAGCCTCATGTATCTGCTGCTTTTCTATGCCTTTGTCTATCTGATGCGCTATCTGTACTTCCTGAGACTCAGAGCAAAGCTCAGAAGTGACCGGGCTCCCATAGTGGCTGAGGCTTATGCCGTGGTCTGCCTTGATATGAACATGGGCTTTGGTGACTATATGATGTCGCTGCTAAGCCGCATTATGGGACAGGGACCGCATGGCTTTTGCCGCTATGCTGTTATCTACAAGGAGACGGGCACGGAAAATCCGCGCTTTTTCCTCACCGCTGCGGTACCGGCACGCAAAATCTGCTTCATACCTGACCATGTAGGCCGGGTATTCCCGCACCGTAAAAAGAATCATCTGTATACAGTCGATGACAAATCAGCCTACCAGACAGTATCGTCCCGTATCCCGGTAGGAAAAATCTTTGCCTCAGGAGCCAGCTCCATGAGTTCAGCTGCTGCAGACAGTGCCAGCCCGCCGGACACAGGCTCAACAGCTTCACAGTGCCAGGCGCACGATGCTCGCAGCCATGACTGACAGGTTCAGGACTCCTGCAGCTCCAGCAGCGCTGGCGGCCAGGCAAGCTCCTGCAGCCATGAGTGCCATGCATGCCCCTGCCCCCAGCTGCCAGGCACAGGATTCCTGCAGCTCCAGCAGCGCTGGCTGCCAGGTATGCCACTGCACCCCGGCTGCCAGGCACTGGACTACTGCAGCTCCAACTGACAGGTACAAAGCGCTTCTCATGAGCGCAAGCCTAATGGGTCGGACAGCCTTGCCTGGGGTTGACTGCCAGGTCTGAGCCTGACAGGCATGGCTGTACCATGCCTGGTTACAAATAACAAAGCCCGCATGCTCGTATTGAGCCATGCGGGCTTTGTCGTATCAGGCCATGGTAAGGAGCACGCCATGCTGATGGTGTCCTGTGCCACGGCCTGCAGGCTTCCTGACTTTTGCAGGGCCATACAGCCGGCAATGCATGCAGCCTGGCTGCAGTCAGAAGTGCATGCAGCGCAGCTGCAGGCTTCAGGCTGCAGGTGCAGGAAAATTAGCGTGCCTTGAGAATGTACTGGTCAGCAAGCTCACCGTCATTAACAGTACCCTTGCTGTCAGAGAGCATGTAACCGGTTTCAACACGCTTGAAGTAGGTCTTCTCGCCTGAGGATGGGGTAACCAGCTCAATGAGGTCGTCGCCAATCTTGTTGTAAACACCGCTGGCCTCAAAGTTGGCATCCTTTTCACCAATGTACTCTGTCTTGTAGGTATAGGTGCCATCTGCATTTACGGTCAGAGAGGCGCGAATACCCTCAGAGGAGGCGGCTGGCAGTACACCCTCAAAAGTACCAGTCATGACAGCTGCATCAGTCTTGGCAGCCTCGCCGTCCTTGGCAGCATCGCCGTCTTTGGCTGGCTCAGCAGCCTCGGCAGATTCAGCGTCCTTGGCAGCATCGGCCTCAGGTGCCTGAGCAGCCTCACCTTCCTTGCCTGGCTCTGCAGTCTGTGCAGCTTCTGCGCCCTGTGCGGCCTCGGCACCCTGAGCTGGCTCAGTGGTCTTGGCAGCATCTACAGTCTGGACAGCTTCGGTCTTGGCTGGCTCAGCGGCAGCATCTTTCTTGGTGTTGTCGTTACAGGCAGTCATGCTGAGCATTACAGCTGCAGCAGCCAGAGTCACGTTGATCTTATTCATCGAATTTTACCTTTTGTGTTAGCACGAAAAATCATGTCTGTATCAGGGCTGCAGGGCAGTCCGTCACTGACATCAGGTTCTGTAAGGCCGGTGCTGACGGCGGTATCATACTGCAGCTGCCCGGGGCTGTCTGCACGCCGTTCATGCGACATGCCAGTCAGTCAGGCGACGGTCAGTCACTCGGGCGACACGCCAGTCACTGAGCGTATCTGTCAGCCTGAAGCTGGGGGGTAAGGCTGCAGCCAGAGCTGCATCCAAGGCAGCTGCGTAATCTCAATCAATCAATCACAGTAAATCACTGCATCGCTGTATCACATACTGTTCTGGTATGTCACTCAGGAAGGGAGTGCTCATGGCAGTATCGTTCAGCGTTAACTGGTGCAGTCGCACCAGATCATAGCACTGCGCGGGCTGGAGGGGTGCATTGTTGCACAGATATCATCAACTGGACAGACACATTTTCTGTTATTTGCAGCCCAGCAGGTACGCAGGACTAATGTTGGCGCTGCTGATACCTTCATCCTCAGTGCTGCTGATGCGGGCAGATTCAGCTTTGATGCCATGGCTTCAGCAGCAGATCAGTCGGCTCTTGGGGCCATGGCTGCAGAAGAAGCTCAATCCGATCTGTGGCTCTGGTTGCAGCGCTTGTCAATTAGCTTTGGGGTCAGGGCTGCAGATTCAGGCATAGTCAGCTCAGGGACCTGGTGGGCTGCTCTGCTGAATTATCAGCATGTCAGGCGGCTATTTGGCTGCCTGGGGCTCGTCACGGGTAATGAGGTATTCCTCCTCACCGGCGTCAAATACGCGGGTGTTGATTGGCAGATCTCGCAGGTCAGGGTGTGAGATACCTGTGAGCATCTGGAATATACGGCGCATTTCTACATTGGTAAAGCCGTATTTGTAGCGCCATGAAAGAGAGTGGGAGCGGTCAGCAAAGGTAACCTTGTTGACAGAGATAAGCCCCTGCTGAATCAGCAGTGAGCCAAACTCCTTGCCCTCTGGATTGAGGCTTACCTCCTCAAGCAGCAGCTGATCCTGACCGTCCTTTTCGATAAGCCATGAGAGGTCAGGCTTTTCACGGTCCAGGGCGCTTTGCAGGAACACGTAGTTGTTGTCGCAGCTGTAGGCATACAGATCACCGCCATTATCAAGGGCACGGGTTACAGAGAAAGGGCAGAGCACCTTGATCATGCGGTCGGAGAAGACGAAGCCGCCATAGCACTTTTCAAGGGTGTCCAGATACTCGGCTACGGTTACACCCTGTTGAGGAGCAATACGGGCCAGATCCTCACCATAGGTGTTTTTGATTTCCTCAATGGTAAAGCCGGCCAGGTCAGCTGCAATATCACTGAAAGACAGGTCAACAACATGAGGCAGACCCTCGGACATATTGGTACTCAGAGGGAATTTGACGTGGCCGGTCAGAAGACAGAAGCGCACCCGGTCACCAGCCTGACGGAATGCATTGAGCATCTCAAAGTACAGGGCAAGGCACTGCTGACGTTCCTGCTCATTTTCAAGGCGGCTGATGAGCATGATAGGCATGTCGTAATTGTCAAAGAGAGCAACTACCGGACGGCCATCGCGATCGCTGATGGTGCGGATAAGCTGCAGCATCTGCATGCGCAGATCCTTGCCTGCATCGGTCTTGATCTTGACGTGATGCTCCCAGATCAGGCTCTGTACGGTATCAAAGAGCACTTTGACAATGTCATTAAAGGAATTGGCCTTAACGCGGGAAAAGCTGAAGTGCAGTACCGGATACTCACCTATGTTATCGAGATTAAGGGAACTCTCAGCCTTGCTCGAAAGGTGATCGATAAGCAGTTCATCACGGCGGTAGAGGTATTCAAGGGCCTCACTGGCAAGGGATACACCAAAGCCACGAGGACGAATCAGCATGAAGATATTCTGGCGTGGATTACGCTGCCCATGCTCAAGATGGCGCATGAAGTTTTGGATCTGCTCAAGCTTGCTGATGTAATGACGGTCAGCAAAGATAACCTCATGAAGATGGGAGTTACCACGTGAATTTACATTTTCCATGAAAGACACTCGTACCGGAACATGGGACAGTTACAGCCCGCTGCATCTGCAGAATGCTGCAGCCAGCGCCGCTGCCGCCGCAGCCTGCGCTGCCGCCACAACAAGTGCAGTTACGGTCGCAGCGCATGAGGCGCACCATAGGCGCTACTGGCAGCGTTGGGTTCATAATGCCCGCAAAGGCTTATACATGACAGCATAGGCTGCCTGAAGGGCAGCTGCTGACAGCTGGGCCCTATGATAGCAAAGACAGGCGCTAAAGACTAAAAGCAGGGCGCACACTCAGGCCCGGATGCACGGCAACAATCATGGTCAGCGATTATGTTCTGAGGCCAGATTGCAGCAAGGTTCTCAGTTGTTGACAAAACACGCGTTACAAAGACGTATGCCCGCTCTGAACAGGGAGGGCGCGAGCACTGAGCTGCAGGACATTCAATGACAGGCAGGTAAAGAGTGAGGCCATGAGGCTGGAGTTGATGACCATTGTGAATGGAGTGGGGCCAGGCATGGAGCACGTCAGCCTGTGCTGGTCGGGAAAGTTGATTTGCAGGGAACAGGGCAGCCTGCTGGCAGAACAGTGGAGCTGCATAGAGCGGTGTAGCCTGAGCTGGCCTGAAGAGGGGAGTTGCCAGAAGCATAGCAGCCTGAGCTGGCCTGGAGAGGGGAGTTGCCGGAAGCATAGCAGCCTGAGCTGGCCGGGAGATGGGGAGTCGGGCGCAAAGTACAGGGCCCAGAAACGAAAAAAGACGCATTCGCGTCTTCATGGGCGGGAGCACTAACTTAATCTCGGTACCTCATTACTCAAATTTGGCTGCTTCCTTCCGGACCTGACCGGGTTGATCTGAGAACAAGTACGAGAGGGCTAGCACCCCCATAACATTGTGCCGGTATGATAATAGATTATCCCTGGATTGGCAAGCACTGCATGCATCAGCACCAGCGCAGCATGCGAAGACCCATGGATCCGGCCAGTCATGCAACTGCCACCAGGAGGTCTTTGCATTCATCTGCAGCAGTCCCAGACGTATCGTATGGAGCCTCACTCTGGACAGAGTCAGAGTAAGGCCAGCAGGCTGCCCGGGACGGCAGGACTGCCTTACTGTTTACAGTGCTATGGTGCCATGAATGGCTTTTGTGCGCTGGCGTGGCTGGCTTCCTGTGCGGCCTTCGGACATTAATCATTTTGCCACTATGATACAATGTGCGCACTTTGGCTTCCGGCAGCTGACCAGCTGCAAAAGAACGCATACTGCGGCTGCCTGAGGGCTTTACAGGCTTTTGCCATCGCATACCTGAAGCGCAGGGGCGACAGTATTTTCCGGCAAGTGAGGTCCAGACTGGGGCCGCATAAGTCAGCTGATATCCCGGCCGGTCACATGCTTTTTTCATAACCGGGCCTGACCTGCCTGACAGCAGAGCCTGAGCGCCATGGAGGCGGTGCTGGGGGCATTGCTGGAGGCTGGGGCTGCAAGCCATTGCATGTCAGCTTAGTCTGTAAGCAGCTGCACAGGCTGCCTGGGATGTTTAGCCTGCACTCAGACAGCGTTATGAATTATGGGCCACGGGCCCGGTAAAACAATACATTTCATTGATTGAGCTTGCTTAAGGACAGAACCAGTCTGTTGAGGCATCCTTACGGCAAAGTGATGTGATTCTCCCGGATTTTGCGGGATAAGTTTTTTCTGTTATCGATTAGTTCTTTGGTGACCTTCTATGGCAAAGCGCAAGATTAATGGCATCTTTCTTCTGGACAAGCCTGAGGGTATTTCCTCATCCACTGCCCTGGTAAAGTGTCGCGCTATCTTTAAAGCTCAGAAGGGCGGCCACACTGGCGCTCTTGATCCGCTGGCATCCGGACTGCTGCCGATTTGTCTGGGCGAGGCTGCCAAGTTTTCTTCTTTCTTCCTTGAGGGTAACAAGCGTTATCTGGCCGAGGGTACCCTGGGTGTAGTGACTACTACAGGTGACCGTGAGGGTACAGTAGTGCTTGAGCGTGACCCGACCGGTGCCTCAGATCGTATTGAGGAGGTGCTCAGCCAGTTCCGTGGTCCAATAACCCAGGTCCCACCTATCTACTCAGCCATTAAAGTCGATGGCAAACCTCTGTACAAATATGCCCGTCAGGGCCTTGAAGACGAAGTGGAGATTCCAAAGCGTGAGGTCGTCATTCACGAACTGCACCTGCTGGAAAAGACCGCCACTACCTTCAAGGTTGAAGTCTACTGCTCCAAGGGTACCTATATCCGTACTCTTATTGCCGACATTGGCGAGGCTCTGGGCTGCGGTGCCTACGTTACCCACCTGCGCCGTACCTTTGTTGAGGGCCTGCCAGCAGGTCACATGACTACCCTTGAAGAGCTGCAGCAGCTGGCTTCCTCACGTGAGGACAAGCTTGACTTTTCAATTCTTGATGAGCGCCTGATTTCTGTTGCCGATGCCCTTGATAATCTGCCACGTGTAGACATTCCTTTATCCGTAGCCGAGCCGCTGAGCAACGGCGTCCGCCAGGGACCTGAGTTTAAGGGCCAGATTCTGTGCACTCCGGGCATCAAGCCTGAAGAGCCGGTACAGGTACGTTATAACAACTACTTTATGGGCGTCTGCTACTTTACTCAGGACAATGTCCTGGTGCCTAAGCGCCTCATGGACCCGGATCTCTTCCGAGAGTTCCGCGCTCAGGAAAAGGCCGGCGGCGTAAAATAGCCTGCCCCGGCCCGGCATGACCCTGTCAGGCGCGCGCAGTCCGCGCTCCTGGCATGCAAAGCCACTGACTGAGCTCACATGCCATTGTGATCATCTGTGAGGGCAGCCATGGCATTGCATCATGGCCAGGCATGGAGCGCTACAGTATGGGCCAGTTCAGCTGGCTCATCCTGTCCATGATACTGGGGGCTCAGGCAGGTGCATGATGGTTATAAGCTGTGGAATTGAGCTGATCAAGGAGTTTTACGGCTTATAAGGTCAGATGTCGTGGACATATTCATGGCAAATGGCCGTCATTGCCTGGTCTGTATGCCTGGTGGACAGAGAGCATGGTAATAACAGTGGCCTGGTACTGTCCTTGAGCAAAATTAATTTATGTGTAAACTTTTGCATATTAAGAATTTGCAACTCAGGTCACATCAGCTTTTAGCCAGAATTAATAAACTGGGTTTTTATTCTCGGGAGTTTGCTGCAAGGGGAATTTTCAGGCCTTTGCAGATAAGCAGGGGGACGCAGTTCAGGACATCACACCGTCAGAAAATTCTGTTTTGTTTCGTCTGATGCCTTTAATCCTGATTAGCACCTGCCTGATCAAACCATATCTGACCTGTAAATCTGAATAATCCCGTTTAGCCATCACAGAAAGGAAACTAACTGTCCTTAATCCTGAATATATGCCCGGGCCGGACAGTTCATGTCACCTGTATCCTCTATACCACCGGCTCTTTTCAAGCATCCTCTGCGGTCATAGTTGATGGGGTATTCGCCCCGTAGAAAATAGACCACTGTTCCCGGTTTGAACACAGGACGATGCCTGCTGTACCTTACTTTTGCAGAGCGTATCGAGCCATATAAATGCTTACTATGTGGTCAGAATCCCACACTTTGTGCGTAACAGAAAATGTCTTCCTACTCCGAAAGATGCGGCTGTGGAGCTGTCTGCGGATAAGACTTATGATTAATGCAAACCATGGCATAAGGTAAAAGGCGGTGGTACCTTAAATTCCTGAACGTGATAATCGAGTCTGGAGCTGGCCTGCAATGTGCAGATCTGTATCCAGACAGATAGTGAATTAACAATTACTGACGCAAGAGAACTTGCACTGCCGGTAGTGCGGAGAGAACTTTGTGAACAGCTTTTTGCAAATCAAAAAGATCAGCGACCTGACCAGAGTATGTATTCTGCCTGTAATGGTTATGTCGATCTTTTTGTCTTTCTTCCTGTATATAGACATGGGCAAGATCCAGGACAAGGCCCAGGATCTTGTGGATGGTGCCATTCCACACATTTCTGCTGCCCAGCAGGGAGCTATCAGTCTCGTTCAGCTGCGTCGCAACATTGAAATTCTGTCATCCTCAGTGGATCAGCAGCGCTGTCGTCTAGCCTATTTCCAGGCTACTGCCGCCCTCAAAGACAATCTCATTTTCAATACCCGCAGCCTTCAGACCAAGCGCGACGAACTGCTTCTTGAAGTTAACCGCCTGTGGAAGCAACGCATTCTCATCGATCAGCTGCGCTCCAACGTACATAATTCCCTCCATTACATGGATATGCTCGCATTTCTCATTACCAGCGAGCAGCCTGAGATCTTTACCGATCTCACCCTTACTCAGGGTGACTACATTGACCTGTACCGCACCGGTGTTTACAACCGCGATCTCAAGAGCATCCATCACTACTATCACTCTATTTTTACCGAGCGTCTCGATCCTTCTTTTGATCGCCAGTCCTTTATCAACTCCCATCCGGTACTTCCAAGAACCATTGAGGGCGAAGAGGGCTACAGACAGGGCAAGACCAGTGCTGATACCAGCCAGGCTGCCATCAGCCAGGCTGGCGCCACTGCATCTGCAGCCACAGATGCTGCAGCCGCTGACAATGCAGCTGCAGAGGATGCCGGAGCTGCTGATAAATCAGGTTCTCAGGCATCTGGCAAAGCTGAGGCTGTGACCGATATTGAGTCAGCTGTACTTGCAGCTCTGACCGGCTCTGATACCAGTACCAGCGAGCAGGAGAATAAGCCTGCACCTGCATCAGCTGCGGCAGGAGACGAGGTTTCACTGTCTGCTGAAAGTGCTCAGGCTCAGATTAAAGCTCAGGGCAAAAAGCATCCATCAGGAGTTGAGCTGCCAGCTTTTGTCAGCAGTGAAGACCGTACTGTAAGTACTATTGTGGGCGGTGCCGAGCAGGCTGATTTAGAGGCTGAGCTTGAGGCTATGAGTGGCCGCGACAATGGAGCCACTGGTATTGAGGAGCTTGACCAGGCAATGCTTGAGCGTGTGCTCAAAAAGCATACTGTCGACGGCTCCCACATTCATGCACGTTATTTCCAGGGAATGGACTCTCAGACCATAAGCAGTGTAACTGCCCAGCATAATGCCCGCATGCTCGATTACTACAGTCAGGAGCTGGAGCGTTTTGATCCTATCTGGGATATCTACATCAAGCAGCAGCGTGAGTTTGCCAATGATGTGCTGACCATTATCCGCAATGTAGAGGACCTCTCTGACGACTTTACCTATTCTGAGCTGCACTCTCTGCATCAGGAACTGTCTGACATTACCTATCTGGCCTCTGAAACCAAGCCAATGGTAATGATCACCATTGGCTTTGGTCTGGTTGGTTTCTGGGTGGTTATCTTCTTCCTTAACCGCCTGGTCATGCAGCCTCTTCGTACCATTGCCCGCATACTGATTAAATTCCGTTATACCAAGCAGGTTAATCTGGGGCGCTACGAAGACTTCTTCAAACGACAGCATCTCGTGGAAATTCGCGAAGTTATTGATGTGCTGCCGCAGATATTCGAGGAGTTCTCATCCATCAAGGAAAACTCCAATGTGCTCAAGAAGCGTTATGACGAGCTGGTAACCCACTCCAAGTATGACGCTCTGACCCGTGTATTTAACCGTGGCAGTCTTAATGTGCTCATCAAGGAGCTCGATACCAATACTCCGGCCAACTTTGCCATTCTGATGATTGATATCGACTTCTTTAAGCTGCTCAATGACTCTATGGGCCATCAGCGCGGTGATGAGGTACTCTTTGCTGTTGCTCAGACCATTCACCATAACCTTGCCAAGAAGGACCTGGTATACCGCTATGGTGGTGAGGAATTCTGTGTAATCCTTTCTGATGTCAACAAGGAAAATGCTTTCCGGGTTGCTGACCGACTGTGCCGTACCGTAGAGGGACTGCACCTTAAGAATGACGGTGTAGTAAGCGGTAACGTTACTATTTCCGTAGGTCTGAGTCTGGTTACCGACCGTCCCGGTCAGTTCCGTATTGAGGAAATGATTGCTCAGGCTGACCGTGCTCTGTATGAGGCCAAGCATGCCGGACGTAACCGCGTTCATGCCTGTAATGAGGCCATTGCTCTTGAAACTCATGGTATTTCGATAGGTGAAAACAAGGCTCATGAAAATACAGAGTCCAAGCCAGAAAAGAAGGAGGATAAGGACGACTCCGAGCCTGACCCTGGTCAGGAATCATCCTCTGCAGTAATTGCTCAGATTGCAGCTATTGAGCAGAAAGAACAGGAAAGAATGATCGGTAGCAATGATACCGACAGCCTGGCAATGGCATCTTTTGTGGGCAATGAGGGCTCCTTTTCCATAGGAAGCTTTGAGAGGGCCATTTCCCTGCCTTCAGTGTCAGACAGTCCGGAACTCTTCGATTTCGACCAGGATGCCCTGAAGAACATGAATGAAGAGGAGCGCAAGGCTACTGTAGAAAAACTCAGAGCCATTGAAGAGGATGAGGCGCGTGAAGTTGCTGAAGCCGCAAACAGCCTGATGGTCGGTTTATTGGGCGTTTTCTTCATAAACTCCAATGAGGACACGTCTGACTACTTTGACCGTCAGCGGAAAGAGCTGAACAACTACATAAGCACTCCAGCCTACTTCTACTACCTTGAAAGGAAGAAGTGCCAGCGCGAGCTGCTTGAAGAGGCCAGAGAAAAAGAAATTCTTCAGGCCATCCAGAAGGCCGCAGAAGCTCAGGCCGCCGAAGCTAAAATAGCAGAAGCCCAGGCAACCGAAGCACAGCCTGCCAAAGCACAGGCCACCGAATCTAATCCTGCCGGAGCACAGGCCACCGAGGCTCAGTCAGCCGAGGCACAGGCCACTGAAGCTCAGCCTGCCGAAGCGCAGGCTGACGCGGATGTAGCTGCTGCAGCCGAAGCCATCAATGAAGAGAGCTCTGCCTCCTCTGCAGGCGGACCATTAGCAGCGGCTGCAAACGGCGATGCCGATGCTGCGAACGATAAAGAGAAAAACACCGCTGTTGCTCATAAATCTGCCGATACCGTAGCCATTTCAAATGATTCTGATGATCATGATGGCAGCACCAGTAGCAGTGGAAGCAACAATGCAGGCGACACTGCCAGTCAGAGTGCCAGTCAGAGTGCCAGTCAGACTGATTCGGGGAAGTCACAGTCACAAGAACTTTCTGGAATTCAGAGAACTACCCTTGCTGCCAGCAGCGGCAGCTGTCTTGTTGCCAACGCTGATACTGCACGTGAAGTTGCAGCTGTAATTGAGGCTGAAGAGCGTCGTTCTCCACGCCGTAAGGCTCTACGTCATCTGAGGCGGCTTAATCTGAGGATTAAGGCTCTGCGCAAGTACCGTAACTTGAGGACAGCTCATACCAGTACCAGTATGGAGCACGGTGTAACTGAACACATCAGACGTAATTACACCAGTAGCACGGAAAGTGCAGGTCATGATTCGGCCGTGCTCATTGGTGTGGATTATTTTGAATCAAACTCTCGCAGTGAGGGGACCAACTCTATCCAGTTAAGTCAGGATGGTTCAGCTTATGAAGTGTCTTTCACAGCAAGTGAACTGGCTCATGAAGTAGAGCTGCGCAAGGAGTACAACAGCAAGCTCAATAACGCAATAGGCGACACTGTGAGCGTCCGCAACGAACCTCGTGCAAATGTTGTGGTCGTAGATCGCGACGGCTACAACGAGGTATCCATTGGTCCTCATACTGTATACCTGCCAGATGAGCGCCACGTATCTTTTGATAAGGATAACAGTACCTCAGGCGACATTTCGCAGTCCAAAACTGACAGTAAAGCATGATGCCACTTCAGCCAGCCTGAAAAACATACACGCCATCAGCCATGATGCATGCCTGCTGCATGCAGGCATGCATCATGGCTGTAGCGCAGGCCACAGCACAGCAGTGCATAGTAGCAGCCGTAAAGGCACGCAGACAGCCAGTATTGGTGTGATGAAGGGCACGGCTCAGCAGCGCATCGACTATTAATGCACGCAGGCAGAATGGCGGTAATGCAGGATTCAAAACTGCAGTGCAGCCGATAATGGCGTGCATGCAAAAATGGCTAAAAGCATTTATAAAGGAGGCATATAGCCTTACAGGCACAATGCAAAAAAAGCATGTCCTATAAGAATTTGTAAAGCCTCTTGCAAGGGGGACTGTCAGTCAGGAAGCCATCAGGCAAGCCATAGGGTAAGACAGGAAGGCAGCCGTGAGGCAGGCCGCTACTGCAGCCATGAGGTAAGCCATTAGCCGGCAATGCAGGTGACTGTCGGGGGTGCTACATATGCGCAGTGGTTTTGGCTACTGAACTGACTGACTGGGCTGTTGCCTTTGCTGAGCGGATGCATTTGCTGTATTGCCTTCATGCCAGTGATATTCATGCGTACCATTTAACAATTTGCCCTCGTCATGAGGGCTTTTTTGTGTCCGTGGCCTTTTACGAACAGTTACGAACTCACTCAAATTAATGGCATTTTGGGCGAATGGCTCCTCAAAAGCGTGCTTTTCGTGAATTATGTGCATGAGCACAAATACACAAATACTTATAAAAGCTTGAGTATATGAGATTTGTCAGCGACAAGAGAGGAGAAGTGGGCGTGAGCACGCTGGCATTAACCGGCGAAAAAATGTGATTTTTCTACATTCATAAATGGCAAAACTGTATGTAAAAGCGCATTTTTTGCCTTTCGATAAAATGTTGCAGTATTTTTTCAGGTGAAACATAGCAGTGCTTCAATTTGTTCAGAAAGCTGATGGAATCAGGATTTTTCAGAAGCTGTTCGCGATGTGACAGAAACCATCGGAAATAAATATGGTGTGTAGGCCATAATATTTGAAGTTTATAACTAGAATCTTTAAAATTTTATGATAAACTTTGCCATAATTTCAGACACCCAAGCTCACTATTACTATCCACAATTCCCATAAAATAGGGGATTATGAGGGTATAAGAGAGTGGAAATAGATGCATATTTTCAATAGCATCAAGGCTGTCTGAATTACCTGTCGGTTGATTACTGAACTGATGTCTTGGCATTGAGATCTGGTTTTCCTGTCATATGCCTGTGATGCGCAACAAGCGAAAAGCGGCATTTGGGATCCAGGAGCAGATCTGTTCCTTGTCATCACCTACCTATTGCTTCGCTGTTTTCTACAGCACTCAGTAACAGCTGCCCATTGTAGTTGAGCTTTCCTTGCAGAAAGCCACTCACACACATTTCCTGCAAGTCAGGGTAATACGTTCCAATTCCCCAGAAACTTCTTATCGTGGACTACGGCATAAGTGTATTTGTCGTACCTTATGGAGACGGTTTTGAGGGAGATGCACATGACGCCTTACCTGCTGTCGCTTTAGCATCCATGGCTTTTTCTACTTGAACAGCCTGGAAAGTTAGGTTTTCAGGTTAAGCGTTTAGACGCGGGGTTCTGAGGCTGGCCGATGCCGGCAAAGGTACCAGAAGTAAAGCAAGTAGTAATAAGTCATGAGGCATGGAAATAAAGGAGATATGCAGTCTTAAATAAAGGTCATGTGCTCTTTGTTCATCCATCCGGAGAGTTGTCGATGTTCAACAGCACTAATATTCAGCGCAACACTGGCATCAACGATGTCGATTTCGAGACCAAGCCAGGCAGCCCAGAAGATCAGCTGATGAAGTTCATTCATGAGACCCGCAAGTCCATGAAGATCAGTCAGCGTGAGCTGTCCAAGATGAGCGGCGTTAACCAGTCCAATCTTTCCAAGATTGAAAATGGCATCATTAACCCGTCCATCGCAACCATTCAGAAAGTTGCAGCTTGCTTGGGTCACAAGGTAGAGTTACGTTTTGTACCTGACTTTGGTGATGCTCAAAATTAGTGTTAAACGCTGAACTATCAGTTATTTAATACTTCATCCAGGCACTAGGGTTGTGATAACCGTGATCGTTCTCCTTACGTGGTAGGTAAGTGATGGGTCGTAGTGTTGGGTTCAGTATTACCCTCCAGCAAAATAATCCCCTCCCCAAAAGCTCTCACCGAGCTTCAAACACCAAACTCCCAACTCCAAACGCCTCAAATTCACAACCTCCCCAACCCCATCAAACTCCCATCTTCTTCAAACCCCTCAACCCCACCAAACTCCCAACTTCTTCAACCCCCTCAAACTCGTGGCTTCCTCAAATTTCCGAAACTCTTCAAATCTCACTTCGCTTTACAAAACCATTAAGTTCTGTTTTTCAGTACCAGCCTCCCTGCGCCAGTAAAAACTCTCACTATTCCAGCGGCACCTGTTACGAACTCTCCTCGCCTCAGCACTATCCTCAAAATGCACTACTGGGCACCACATCATGTCTGAATCAAAGCAGTACCCAAACTCAACAACCAGATAAACGCCCCAGGCACACCATCAAAAGTTCAAAGCATAAGACTCGATCTGTTGCCTTATGATCACAGAATTACGTACAAGGCCCAGTACCAGAATCCTACGTCCTTCATGGAAACTATATTTGGGCAGGACAGTAGAGAAGGATGGGCCGCCATATATTTGTTGTCCATGCCAGGGGCACAATTTGCCACCTGTTACCTGGCAGCGATATCCTCCCCTGCATGCGTCCATGCACACCTTGCCGTACCAGACTTGGCTACAGCACTGAAAGTATAGCAAATCAGATACTGTGACCAGAATACGGGGCCAGGGAGCGTGATTGTGTTTAGAGTGAGGATTTATCGGGATAGGCTTTGCACAAAAGAAAAAGCCTCGACTGGAGAGGTCGAGGCTTGATATTAGATAGTAAGAAATCTTTGACCAGTTAACTCAGGAGGGACAGACCCAGCTGAGGACGGGTGTTAGCCTGCATCAGCATGGAGGTTGCGGCCTGCTGGATAATGGACTGCTGAGACAGATTTGCTGACTCTTCGGCAAAATCTGCATCACGAATTCTGCTGCGGGCATCGGACTGGTTAGCGGCAACATTCGACTGGTTACGGATTGATGACTCAAGGCGGTTCATCACAGCACCAAGGTCAGCACGTGCGGCATTTACAACATTAAGAATGCCGTCGATACCGCTGATTACCTTACTTGATGACTCATGATCATCAAGAAGTACCCATGTTACGCCTGCTGTCTTACCTGCATTGATCTTAAGGAAGTCTGCATGATTCTGGGCAACTACGGAAAGAGCGAAGTTTTTAACAGTAATGTCGATAGTGTCGCCCTTATTGGCGCCTACCTGGAGGGTAAGCTTACCATCGGCTCCACCCTGGGCATTACCGTAAATGTTGCCAGGCTGATTACCGTTGAGGATCAGCTTGCCGCCGAATTTGGTCAGGGCTACAAAACGCTGATACTCGGTAATGGTGTTACTTGCCTCTACCTTAAGGGCAGTGCGGTCTGCTGCGGTATTAGTACCGTTAGCTGCCTGAACTGCAAGAGTACGTACCTTCTGCAGCATGTTGGTCATTTCATCCAGAGAGCCTTCAATGGTCTGCACGAGGGCAATACCATCAGAAGCATTTCTGTTGCCCTGATTAAGGCCATTAATCTGGGTAGTTAACCTTGAGCTAATCTGAAGTCCAGCAGCATCGTCTTTTGCAGAATTGATTCTCAGACCGGAGCTCAGACGGTTATAGGTTGTATTGAGCTGACTCTGGACGTTATTGAGATATCTCTGTCCATTAAGAGAGCTAACATTGGTATTTACATAGACGGCCATGATTGCACCTTTATGTGTACTTTGTCCTCTCGTGGGACAGTACTGATACTTCTTTCTCTATCGAACCTTTACCGGCCTTGGGGGGCAGTTTTTTAACGTCATTATCAAAGAGGCAACCTGCGAATGGTATGTTACCCAAAGGCCTTGAAATAACGTGAAAAGCATCTTTTATATACTGTCAGCTTGATACAACGTTAATGGATGTAAATGGCACAACAAAATGGCGGCCAGTCAAGTACTGACAGGCTTTTCAGCATACTTACATACAAGTGATTTTGTCCGTGTTCGTCGATGATAGATGTGTAATTCCTGTTAGCGCAAAGACATAAACACAGAAATCACTACAGGAAAGTTACGCTCATAATGATCTGCTTTGCATAAGGGGAAAGCGAGAGCTGACGCAAGCAATTAGCACCTTGGAGCAGTAGGCAGAGAGCGCGAATTGAATTGTGAACGCAGGAAAAGTGAAATTGAAGTGAACGGATGGCAAGAGTGGAGTGGATGAGAATGGAATGGACGGGAGGGAAAAGAGGCGGAGGAGAAGAAAGCAAGGCTGACAGTAAGCCGTATCTTCTAAAGAAGATTTACAGAACTCAATAGAAAGCGATTTTAGATACTCTACAAAATAAGAACGCCGGGTTCGCATTGAACCCGACGTGGTTGGAGTATTTAATCGGTAGTATCGTCTTTCAGGCTTCTGTTAACGAACGTTGAGGATTGCGTCCATTACAGTGCTGTTAGTCTGAAGAGACTGGGCGTTGGCCTGGTAATTACGCTGAGCTGTAATCAGCTCAACAAGCTCGGAAGTCAGGTCAACGTTAGAAAGTTCGAGGTTGGAGCCCTTAATAGAGCCGGCAGAACCGGTGTTGGCCTCCATGGCGATAGCATCGCCTGAGAAACTTGTCTGCTGCCACTGGGTATCGCCAATCTTGCGCAGGCCCTGGGCGTTCTGGAAGTCTGCCAGTGCTACCTTGCCAATGGCTTCACGCTGGCCGTTTGAGTACTCACACTGAATGATGCCGTTTTCATCTACGGACATGCTGGTGAGAACGCCGGTTGAATAGCCGTTATTGGTTGGTGCGCCGGTTACCTGGAAGTTGGTTGAACCGTACTGGGTGCCACCAAAGTTGATGTTGATATACTGCTGTGGATCAGTGCCCTGGCCAATAGCGCTGTGCAGGGAGCCATTGCCCTTGTAATGGGATGGATTGCCGTTGGCATCTGCCTCAAAGGTGCGGTCGTATACGTTAACACCAAGTGCACCGAAGTCAGGGGCACCGCCTGCACCAGGAGCATTCATGCCTGGAGCACCAAACAGGCTCTGACGGAGGCTGCTGAGTGCGGCTGCTGGATCAGCAGGGTTTACCAGCTCTAATTTGCCTGGCACCTGCTGCTTTAATTCGCCATTAGGCTCGAATACCATCTGGAAGCCGAAGAAGTTTGAACCGGCTACAGATGATTTACCTTCAGGCACAGTCATGACTACTGGATTCTGACCGTCCTTTGCAGCAATATCTACAGGCTGACCGTCAACGAATGGGAACACGTTCCAAACTGTATTATTGGAGCCTTCAGCCTCTGGACCCATCTTTACCATGTAGTAAGTCAGGGTATGAGCACGACCGAGTGAGTCGTGAATAGTCTGAGATGTAGATGCGTGATAGGTGCTGGAATTCTTTGGATCGAAGTCCACAATGTACTGTTTAAAAGTACCTGGATCACCTGCAGTACCAGGAGTGCCGTCCGGGTTACGGGTAATACCGTACTTAATCTTGTCAGCTGTGAGATCGGCTGCATTACCAATCTTGCCCCAAGGGTCTTTAGCCTGGTCTGTGAACTTTACAGGATCCTTGTCAGCTGGGAGGTTGACGCTGATGCCGATGTTGGTAGACATCTGTGGAGCGCCGGTGTCAGATGGCAGCTGAAGCTTGTGGGTACCGTTGAGATCGAGGGATGAAGAGGAACCGTCTGCATTGACGTCCCAGCCCATCAGATAGTCACCGGTAGCGGTAACGATGTAGCCTTCATTGTCTGTCTGGAAGGCGCCGTTACGAGTAAAAGATGGAGTATTACTTCCCGGAGTGGACAGCACAAAGAAGCCGCTGCCCTGAATGGCCATATCAAGCGGGTTGCCAGTGTCGCCGGACAGGTTGCCCTGTACGAACTGCTGAGCAACAGTGGTGTTTACAGAACCCATACCAGTGGAAGTCTTGTTATTGGTGAAGATGCTGTTTGAGTATATGTCTGCAAACTCTGCACGAGACTTCTTGAAACCAAAGGAATTGGAGTTTGCGATGTTATTGGAAGTAACATCAATATGCTTTTGCGAATTCTTAATACCGCTAACTGAAATGCCAAACATTATAAATACTCCGATAATAAAACAGCCGCTTATATAGAACTAGAAACAATATGCTTTTTAATTTTTATTAGTATGTTTCTTATGGCTGTACTAACACTTTAGCAATATGAGTGCCAGGTTTTGGGCATCGATAATTCAGTAAATTGTCCTGGTTATACCTGGTATTGCCAGGATTGTGCCAGGTCCAGTCAGAAGGTGAATATTACGCGCTTTTTAATATACAAAAGCGTTTTGTATTCTGTCTGGAACCTTTATTTAAGCGTGTTTTGCTTATATAAAAGGCTTTATCCTTATGAGATGACATGCTTTATAAAACCGTTCATGTCACCTGTACATACTATTGCAGCAAGCGTGCCTGTTTTTATATTTGAAATTCTGGCAACAGTTAACCTGGTTTAAGACATCAAAGTGCCGTGGCGGGCATCCTATGTCCGAAAATGCACACAAGTGTATTTTTCTGGCACCTGGCAATTGCCACTAAGGATCAGGATGGCCCAAAAGACTGTAAGGGACGCAATATGGCATGCTCAGGGCAATAATGAGCTGCAATGATGGCCACCGGCAACCTTGGCAGAGCCATTACTGCCGCATGGCAAAGCCAGAGGCATTTACCGCCTCACCTTGCCACAGTACTTGCCAGAGATGTAAATATAAAACCATCCCGGCAAAGCTCTACAAAACGCCATACTTATATATCAGCTGACAAAGCACACCTGGAGCTCCCACAACCTGGTCGGCCTCTGTCTTAGCCAGCAGCGCATATAAACCATGAGGGATGAGGGGCCATCATATATATAAGCTGACAACCGACGGCCAATAACGCTATGTACATGGACTGTCACTGGCAGGGAGCATTGTGCTCGAAGCCCATAACTACAGTGTTTGCAGTAGCATCCAGAGTCACTACAGCATCTGAAGATGCTGTAAGCAGTTGCTAATTGCAGAGGGATGAGTTCATAGAAAGGATCGTGAGAAGTGCAGCCAGGGTTAAAGAGGAAGGGACTTGTAGCCATGGGTAGCCATGGGTAAGGCACCGGTTCTAAATCTGGTAGCTGCAATCATGCATGAACATAAAGTTTTAGTTTCTTGCAGTAGTGCGATCTAATACTTATATGCTGACATTGCAGTGAGGCTTTGCCTGTGTGATGCTATGTGACATATGCTGCCCAACCTGATTTTGTAAAGCTCGTTGCCTGAAAATGGAAAACTAAAAGATGATAGTTTCTGAAACAGCAACTGGGCATATGAAGCTGGACATTCAAAATAAGAATGCTGCGATTTTGTACAGCCATAACCCTGTGGACATAGAACTGATACTGCCCATAAATCCCTGTTTGACGTTTAATCTACTAAATACTTTATAAAGTATTATCTGACTGGTGTGACTGCGTCTGCATTGCATGGGGCCGTGCTGCAGGTCTATTTAAAGCATTGAGCTTTAAGCTGGTAAAAGGCATCTGGGTTTTAAGTGTACACACGTAATCAAGGCAAAATAGTGAGTGGCTTCTGGTACGCCCCAGTCGATAATAAGCAGTCACTTTCAGTACCTGTATCGCCGGGAATAATCTCTGCCTGGTAAGGGATTAGTTTCCTGGGTAAATCATTAAGTTTGCGCTGGGATATGCCAGGTCAAACATGATGTCATTAATACTTTTTAAAGTATCTCTGTGCTGGGAGACAGGAGCATATGTGCAGGCTGAGACTGAGTATCAGCTGAAGAGCACATAACAATGGGAAGTATGTGCTGCTATGGGCATTTGTGAGCATTAAAGCGGATACAATTCTGGGGATTATGCCATTGCTGAGGCCGCGGGCTATATCGCAAGTAAGGTAATGAGAGTCTTGAAGCTTATTTATGCGGTAAGCGCAGGGAGGGTGATGAGTTAAAGCATGGTTGCTGATGCTCTTGTGCAGATGACATGTCAAGGGAAGTTAATTGAAGTGAACAGAGTCGCAAGCTGAGCAGCTCTGCAGCAGATAAACAGTGTGGAATGACGGATTCAGAAGATTGCAGAATTAATAGCAAGGGATAGTACTGGAAAAATTAGCGTTGAGAGGAGACGTACAGACAGGTAAATGAATGGAAAGGTAAGGTAAGGGGATGAGCAGAGAAAGGGAATTTGTTTGAGGGGTGGTCAGGTCAAATGCCTTGAGAATGGCGGGGAACCTGAAAGAAGGGAAAGAGACAGGAGAGTCTGATGAGACAAGAGAGAGCAGAATTCCTGGGCTTGCGCAGGTGTTCTGAGAGAGATATCGACTGTACAAATCCCAAAAAAGCCGGACTTGCGCCCGGCCTTAATGGAGTATTTTTAATCGATGTTTTAACTACTACTGTTAACGGATGTTGAGGATACTGTCCATTACAGTGCTGTTGGTCTGCAGAGACTGAGCATTTGCCTGGTAGTTACGCTGGGCAGTGATCAGCTCTACGAGCTCGGCAGTTAAATCTACGTTGGAAAGCTCAAGGTTGGAACCCTTAATGGAACCGGCAGAGCCGTTGTTAGCTTCCATGGCTCGGGCTTCGCCGGAGCTGTTGGACTGCTTCCACTGGGTGTCACCGATCTTGGTGAGGCCCTGAGCGTTTGCAAAGTCTGCAAGTGCTACCTTACCAATGGCTTCACGCTGGCCGTTGGAGTATTCGCACTGAATAATACCGTTCTCGTCTACTGCCATGCCGGTGAGAATACCGGTGGAGTAGCCGTCATTGGTTGGGGCACCAGTAACCTGGAAGTTGGTGGAACCGTACTGGGTAGCACCGAACTTGATGTTAACAATCTGCTCTGGGTCTACGCCTGGACCGATTGAGGAGTGCAGAGAACCATTACCTGTGTAGTGTGGCTTCTTATTGTTAGCAGTATCCTCTTCAAAGGTAAGGTCGAAGTAACCGCCTGCACCGCCAGTCATGCTACCTGCATTACCCTGAACACCTGGCTCACCAAACAGAGTTTGACGTAAACTGTTGGTCATGTTGCCGCCTGCAGGATTTACCAGGTCAATCTTGCCTGGTACCAGGCCCTTGAGCTCACCATTTGGCTCAAATGTCATCTGGAAACCGAAGAAATTAGAACCGGCTACAGAGGAGGTGCTGGTGCCTGGAACAGTTAAAGCAACTGGATTTTCGCCATTCTGAGTGGCTACATCAACTGGTTTGCCGTCTACGAAAGGAAGTACCATCCAGTTGGTGTTGTTCTTGCCGTCAGTTGCATTCTCTGGACCCATCTTAATCATGTAGTAGGTCAGAGTGTGAGCGCGGCCTAGAGAGTCATGAATGGTCTGGGAAGTAGAAGCGTGATAGGTCTTAGAATCCTTTGGATCAAAGCCGTGTATATACTGCTTGAATGAACCTGCTGCAGGCGGATTGGCTGCATCGATAGTGCCGTCCTGCTTACGCATAATGCCGTACTGCAGCTTGTCAGCAGTTAAATCAGTATTCTGGAGCTTGCCCCATGGGTCGGCGGCCAGGTCTTCGAACTTGACGCCTGGCTTGTCAGCTGGCAGGTTTACGGTGATGCCAACGCTGCTGGAGGCCTTAGGTGCGCCAGTGTCGGATGGAAGCTGGATCTTGTGGGTGCTGTTGAGGTCCAGGGAGGCAGCGCCACCTTCGGCGTTAACGTCCCAGCCCATCAGATAGTCACCAGTAGCGGTTACGATGTAACCCTCGTTGTCAGTCTGGAAAGCGCCATTACGGGTGAAAGTGTGGCCTGCGTTGCCTGGAGAGGACAGAACGAAGAAACCATTGCCCTGAATAGCCATATCCAGAGGATTGCCAGTGTCGCCAGAGAGGTTGCCCTGTACGAACTGCTGAGCTACGGTGGTGTTTACTACACCCATGCCGCTGGCAGTCTTGCCATTGGCGAAAATGCTGTTTGCGTATACGTCAGCAAACTCAGCACGAGACTTCTTGAAGCCGAATGAATTGGAGTTCGCAATGTTATTCGATGTTACATCGATATGCTTCTGCGAATTCTTGATACCACTTACGGAAATGCCAAACATCTTCTAATACCCCGATATATATGGATTAATCAGCTATATGTGATTGAAAAATCCAGTTCCTCAATTGGACTTTTCATAGCTGTTACACGGAATATAAAGGCAATCTGTGTGCCAGGAAAATGCGGCAATGCTTGCCGCCCACAAATAAGCGGTTTTTACTGTTTCAACATGACCTTGTTGCAACGTTTTTTCATACATAAAATCATACATTCGCTTTGTATAAATGATGCGCAAGGGCCGTACGCACGGGCTTTTCGTCTTAATATACCGTCATCCTTAAATATAAGCCAGTCATGGCAAAATTGTAGATAAACTCTGGTCTATACTTTGCCGCGATACTATACACATTTGCATATCTGTCGTTGTAACTTGCCACTTATTGCCGCTGCGGCATAAATATGGGAATGATAAGCACGATTTTACTGGGATTTGCGGCAAAGAGGATTACATGACTGAGCTCACAATTTCAGCGCAAAGACACTGATCTGGCACAATGAAAAAAGGCAGTCCACTGGGGACTGCCTTTTTTCTGTCCGGACATAAACTCCGGTAGCTGTTACTTATGCTGGCATAAGTTTATGGGAAAAGGTCTGATTGAGAGCCTTGCAGCATTAGACCTTGAGCTGAGCCTCACTCTTGACGGCATCAGTTGCAGCACCAGCTGCAGCCTCGGTGGCCGGTGCGGCGCCCTCGGTGGTGGTGGCGGCAGCTGGTGTGGCAGCTGCTGGAGCGGCGGCAGTGGCGTCAGCGGCGGCTGGCTGGGCTGGACTTGCAAACATGGAGGAGGCCTTCTGCCATGCAGCAGTAGCGGCGGCAGCCTGCTCTTCTGGAGTACGGATCTTATTGGTGCGTACCAGTTCCTTGTGGCTTTCGGTGAGCTCAGCTGGCAGCTTGACCATTAATGAGGCCACGATGGCAACTACAATCATGATGCTCATCATCAGGAAGGTCAGGTTGTATGAGCCGAATATATAGGCAGCTGCATAACCAAAGAGGGAGCCCAGACCAAAGCCCAGATAGAGAAGACCATAGTTCTTGGCAAGGTTACGGATGCCAAAGAAGTCGGAAATGATGGATGGGTAGATGGTCAGAGTGCCACCAAAGGAGAAAGCTACCAGAGCTACAGCGGCAAAGAACAGTGTAGGGGTCAGTGGAATGGCCACAAACATCAGAATGGCAATCAGAGACAGGCACTGATCGAAAGTAATCAGTCGAATACGTGGCATCTTGTCTGAGAGCATACCCATGATAAGACGACCGGCAATGTTGGCAATGGCAACCACGCTGACGGCAGTGGCAGCCTCGGTCAGGGGCATGTCGAGCAGGGCAGTACCAAGGTTGGAGGCTACACCGATGATGTACAGGCCAACCATGCAGTCAATAAAGAACATTATGGAAAGCAGCCAGTATGGAAGGGTACGAATAGCGCTCTGCAGATCATACTCACGGGTAGACTTGTTGCTGCTTACTACAGAGGCCTGCTTCATGGCGTCATAAATGAGTACAGAGCCGAAGGTTACGATAACGGTAGCAGAAACACCCCAGGTAAGCAGGGCAGTGGTCAGGTCATGGTTGGACAGCTGGTAGCTGAATACACTCTTGTAGACCAGAGAACCAAGACCGTAGGCACCGATACATAAGGCAGAAATAAGGCCCTTATGCTTAGGGAAGAACTTTACGCAGTTGGTCAGAACCAGCATATAGCCAATGCCATCACCAAAGCCCAGCAGCACACCGCCACTTAAGTACAGTACCCACAGATTAGGGGCAAAAGCGGCAATCATCAGACCCAGACCGCAGCATACTGCGCTCAGGGCAACTACGTTCTGCATGCCAATACGCAGTTTGAGGAAGCCTGAGCTGGAGCTGCCAATGGCAAGGAAGAGGGTCATGATACCGAAGGTAAAGGCGATGGCGCCGATGTCCAGTTCAAACTTGTCACTAAGTGGCAGGTTGAATAAGGACCAGGCGTAAACCGAACCCAGTGCCAGCAGCACCAGGAGGGAACCGATAAGGGTCTTAATCTGAACCATAAGTAAGATCTCTAAGTAAGGAGCAGAGCCCTGTGCGCGTATGTGGCACATCACAGGACTGTCCGGAGACTGGAGCCGGAGCAGTGAAAGGAAAGACTGTTCAGCTGCGCAAAGACACGTCAGCGCAGCGGGAAATTCTGAAAGGCCTGACAGGCATTACTTCAGTATATGGGCTAATATGCCTGATGATCATAAATGTCTCATTAAGCAACAGGTGCAGCTGCATGGCAATTACTGTCATCAGGCTTTATAAATGGCTTATTTAAGGGCCATTTTTAAATTGGCGCACATTGTACGCCTATTTAATGATAAATCCTATCATATGCAAATCTTGAGTAAAATGTGATCTGGTTAACATTTTTTTGCCGTTTAGCAGAACGGCCATAAAGACGTACTTGAGCGATGGACGGGCTTTGAAAAAATTACAGGGCTGTCTTGTAATACAGGTCGTATAAGTTCGACAGGCTGGGAGGGGTGGGAATGGGGGCCTGGTCTTACCGCTGCTGGGCACAATGCTGCTGGCAGAATGCTTCTGGACAGAATGCTTCTGGACAGAGTGCTGGTGGGATGGGCAAATCTGGCGCGGTCAGCCGATGTGGCAGGACTTTGGGGATGGGCGGGATGCGCTGGTTGCGGATGGCAACTACAAATCAGGCCGCCTGCAGAAACTGCAGGGCGGCCTGATATCGTGGATGATCAGTTAGCGTGCTGGACTTGTGGGTATTGTCCAGTATGGGGCGGACGCTGGTTAGACGTTGATGACCTTGATGCGGTTGCGGCGGTCGGCTCGGTTGCGGGAGAAATTGTCCAGAGCGTTCTTGCCGGCAATGAGGAACGCCAGTACGAAGAAGCCGCCTGGTGGCAGGATGGCAATCAGCACTGACATGTCAGAGTCGAAGAAGTGCATCTCAAGGCTGGTAGCCCACTGACCGAGAATATCGGCTGCGCCTACGAAGAGAGTGCCGTTACCTATGATTTCACGAATGGAGCCAAGGGCAAAGAGCACCAGAGCAAAGCCGATACCGCAGGCAATGGCATCCACAGTAGAGCGCAGCAGATTGTTCTTGCCGGCAAAGGCCTCAGCACGGCCCATGATAATGCAGTTGGTAACAATCAGGGCCAGATAAATGCCCAGCTGCTGATACAGCTCAGGGAAATAGGCCTCGATTTCAAAGCGCACTACTGTTACCAGAGAGGCAATGATCACCACATAAATAGGAATACGTACCTCAGGAACAATAATCTTGCGGATCAGGGAAATCACCATGGAGCTCATGACCATAACCACAATGGTGGCAATGCCGAGGCCCAGAGCATTGGCAGCTGAGGTGGTCACAGCAAGCAGAGGACACATGCCCAGCAACTGGCAAAGACCTGGATTGTCTTTCCAGATGCCCTTGATGAAAATCTCCCAGAGGCTGCTCTGCTTTGATGGTACAGAGCAACTGCCGCTGCAGCTGTGTACTTCAATCTTTTCCTGTTCTTCCATAATTCTTTCCTGTCAGCATCAGAGCTGACTTTCTCGGAGTCTTTACTGCCGGACTATGGTGCGGCCCTCAGCAAGAGGAGCAGTGCCTGCCTGGTGTGTCCCGGCACGGCAGGGAATTGCCAGGTTGCAGGGGCTGGCCGAGCGTGATGTGCATGGCCTTGCTGGCGCGCATGGCTTTGCTGGCGTGCATTTCATGGACAGGCCGGTTATTGGCGTCCTGCGGTCAGGCAGGCCTTGCAACGCAAGGGCAGGCCGGGCGGGGGCTGTCCTGCAGTTATTTCGGGCAGTCGCGCAGTGAGTCAAAATCGGTGGCCTTGATGACCTCAATGAAGTCTTTGGAGGCCAGTACCAGGGCTCGTGAGGTTACGGTGGCGCCGGTTATGTAGTCAAAATCACCGCCAAACTTCTTGACGTCCCAGCGGCGGTCTTCAACGGCAAGACCGTCAAACTGATCAAGGTAGTTGCCACGGCGGCGCTCAACCTTGTCACCAATACCTGGAGTCTCACGGCTGAGCTGGATATCAATCCTGGTAATACGGCCATTGCTGTCCATGCCACCAATGAGGATGAGCGGTACGGAGTAGCCACGGTTGGTGGAGAAACTGGAGATATAACCAAGTGTCTTGCCGCTTTCATCACGGGCAATGTAGGCCTTCATATTCTTGCCAATGCGGCGGTCTGAAATGAGCTTGCAATGGTAGGTTACCTTGCCCTGAGCCTGCTTTTTCACATCCGGCAGCAGACTGTCGATAAGCATCTGCTCATTACGGTCACGGTTGGCCTGAATATGTGGAGATGTATCCTGCTCGGCATAGAGCACACCTGCGGTACACAGGGCGGCGATGGCTGAAAGGATTACGCCTGAGAACAGGGCGCGTACGCCAGGCTTGTTGTCAAACATCAGTTAAGACCTCCTGGACGGTAGCCAACACCAAATGGACGGCGGCGGGTCATGACATCCATAAGAGGAGCCAGACAGTTGCCCAGCATGACAGCAAAAGCTACAGAATCTGAGTAGCTGCCATGGACGCGAATCAGAACAATGAGCATACCGATGATAACTGACAGCAGAATACGGCCTTTGAAAGTACCGCAGGTAGTTACCGGATCGGTAATGATGTAGAAGGCGCCGAGCATGGTACCGCCCATGATCAGATGTTCAGCCATGCTGATACATAGCTGAGGGTCATAGTAATTCCAGATATAGCTCATTGCGCCAATGGCAATAATGAAAGCAAGAGGAGGCTGGAAGCGGATCACCTTGGTGAAAATCAGAACCATGCCGCCCAGAACATAGGCGCCGGCCAGCCAGGCGTAGGCAACAAAGCTTGGGCTGTAGAGATCAACAGGTGGCTGCTCCTTGACATCACCTGCCTTGCGGGCTGTCTTGATGCTCTCAAGATAGGTAGCTCCGGTCAGGGCGTCAGTGGTCAGATGGTCCTTGCTTAAGGTTGCAGTAGCCATCATGTCTTCAAAGGAAGCATGGTCCTCAGCACGATCACGAGCTGCTGCTTCAGCAAGCTCAGCCTCTGCAGAGTCGGCCTCCTGAGAACCATCGGCCCCGGCAGCAGTGTCAGCCGCTGCCGCTGCGTCAGGCTCCGCTGCATCTTCTCCTGTGGCCTGAGCGGCGGCGGCATCAGCCTCAGCTGCTATGGTATCGGCTGTAGCTGCGGCTTCATCGGAAACGGCGGTGCCCTCGGCACCTGCCGGATCTGCTGCAGCTGCTGCGTCAGCGGCAGCGCCTGCAGCGTCAGCGGCGGCGTCATGAGCGCGGGCCAGTTCCTGGGCCTTCATGAGTTCGTTATGAGCGGCCTCAATTTCGTTGGAGCGGTTGAGCTCCTTGATTTCACGGACCAGTATCTGAGGATCGGCGCCATTCATGATGACATCCCAGGCACGATCTGGAGTGGCCACGGTAATGGCATATGGAGTAGGGGTTACCCAGGTAGTGTAGAAAACACCAGGTGAGGAGATGATCAGGAAGATAAAGCCTGACATGGCCGGATTGAACAGATTCTGTCCCAGTCCGCCAAAGCACTCACGTACCAGCAGCATGGCAAAGGCTGTAGCCATCACTGTGTAATACCATGGCAGCAGCTGTGGCAGGGTCAGAGCCAGCAAAATGGCTGTTACCAGACCTGATGGATCCTTAAGGCTGCGCTTTATTGAGCGTGAGCGTAAGACAGCAGCCAGCACCTGACATAACAGGGCGGTAGCTGCGGATATAAAGAACTGGATGATGGTGCCGGAACCAAAGAAAAAGGTCATGACGCCCAGTGCTGGAATCAGTGAGAGCAGCACAATGACCATGATCTTTTCTGTGCTCATCGGGCTGTGCAGATGAGGTGCTGGTTCGATGCCCAGATTCTGTTTGGCACTCTGTACAGAGATTTGCATTTAAATTTCCTGATTGGCTGGAGCCGTACAGCAGTTTATCAACTGATGTACGCTGCAGCATCCTGGTAAGCCGGGGAGCTGATGAGCTGTGGCCGTCAAGCCGTTGCCTGCAAGCTTTGGGGCTCAGTCCTGACCACTCAAGCCGGGAGCTGCAGGCTTTGGCCGTCAAGCCGGGAGCTTCGAGCAGGGGCGGTCAAGCCGTAGGGGCAGAGCTCAGGGCTTGATGATCTTGAGGCTCTGATTAGCTGGTGGTACCTGCACTGTCAGAATTGTCGGTCTGGTTTTCCTCACTGGCAGGTGGCAGATCGGCACGGCGCAGTGCGCCTGGCAGCTTGAGGTTTTCTTTCTTTTTCTCCTCAGGGGCCTGCAGATACATCTTGGTCTTAGGGCGGCTCTCTGGAATGTAGACACCCTCAGCCGGAGGATTTTCCACCTTGTCCATGCATGGCTCACGCTCAGTTATGGCTGGCCACATATGGATATCAGGGGCATGCTTCTGCCGGGCACCCTTGCGCAGAGAGTAAGGCAGCTTCTCGCGCTGCTCAGCATTAGCATCATCTGAGGCGGCAACTGGTTTGCCAGCTGCGCGTGAGCTGTCAGCGATGCCATTTTCTTCAGCACGCTGACGCATGGCTGTAGTGCCGCCCTGAGCCATCATGGCTGCTACCAGCATGCCGTCAGGACGCTGCTGCATCATGCGGCTGGCACGCTCCTGGGCGGTGCTGGCAGCTAAGTTGCCTGCGGTACTGTCTGCAGCGTCGCCATCGGTGCTGGCTGCGCCTGCTGGAGATATGCTGCTAATGGCCTTGATGGCGGTAATAGAACCCATGGTGGCAGAGGATTCGCCCTGCGGACGCACCAGCATATCATTGCCTGATGGCTGTGCGGCTTTTTCACGGGCGGCAGCTCCAGCGGCTCCTCCTACGGCAGTATTGCCGACTGCGGCAGCACGGCGGGCAGCGGCACGCTCACGTGCTGCAGCTACTGCCTCAGCACGCTTCTGAGCAATCTGCTCCGGAGTCATGTCAGCCTCAGCTTCCTTTTCACGGGCAGCACGGGCCAAAGCGGCCTCACGGCGCTTACGTCGTGTTTCCTCTTCCTTTGCAAGGCGCTCATTGCGGGCAGCAATACGCTCCTGAGCACGCTGATTGCGCTTCTGATTGTCATCAAGCAGGCGCAAAATAGCCTTTTCCTTGCGGAACTGGGCTGTCAGAGTAATACGGGATGGGCATACGTAAGAGCAGCAGCCACATTCTGTACAGTCCATCATGCCGCAGGAGCTGGTCTTTTTGTGCATGCCGGCACGTGACAGAGCATAGAGCTGATAAGGCACGAGTCGGCTTGGGCAGACGCGGGCACAGCGGCCGCAGCGAATGCAGTTCATGGACTCAGGCTGCTCATCGAGCTCCTTGTAGGACGGTACGTAAACGCAGGTAGCGCTCTTGGTAATAGGCACATCAATGCTGGGCAGGGTAAAGCCCATGAAAGGGCCGCCCAGAATGACACGCTGACGGCGCTCAGGATTGAGCTTGTAGGAGTTGAGCACAAAGCGTACTGAGGTGCCAAGGCGCACCAGAGCATTGCCGCTGCGGCCCAGTGTCTGGCCGTCTACGGTAATCACACGTTTGATAAGCGGGATACCGTCGATAACTGCCTGCTTGATGGCAAAAACGGTTTCGACATTGTCCACTACAATTCCGCACTCAGAGGTGTGCTCACTGTAAGGGATTTCAATGCCGGTACAGATTTTGATGAGGTTACGGGCCGCACCTGACGGATAGAGGGATGGAATCTCTCTTACCTGAACATCTGAGGCAACAGCTGCCTTCATGGCCTTGATGGCATTAGGCTTATTGTTCTCAATGGCAACAATGATGACCTTTGGCTTGAGAATGTGGCGTACCACTTCAATGCCCTCGGCAATTTCAGCGGCGCGCTCCTGCATCAGACGGTCATCACAGGTGGCAACGGGCTCACATTCGGCACCGTTGACAATGAAAATATTGCAGTCGCCACGGGCTTCCTCAACGGCAGCACCGATTTTTGCGGCTGTCTGGAACTGGGCACCGCCCAGGCCTTCTACACCAAACAGACGGATGCGGTCGAGCAGCTCTTTAGGAGTACGCTCTTTCCAGTCAGTCATTGGCTCGTCAGGCACTTTTTCATCAAGGCCATCTGGCTTGATGGTGATGCAGCGGCCCAGAAAGCCTGACGGATGAGGCAGTACCTGCATGCCAATGCTGATAACCTCACCTGAGGTTGATGCATGCAGAGGAACGTTACGGTTGCCGCCAGGAGTAGTCAGACGCTGACCGGCCTTGACGCGGTCGCCGGTATGAACCAGCAGATGACCGCCCTCACCCAGGTGTCGGTCAAGAGGCAGGGTAATCAGAGATGGAATAGCCAGCTCTTCAATGGCACTGTTAGTGGTGCCCTTGCGCTCAACGGTTTTGATGCCGCCAAAGAAGCGCCAGATCTTGCCCTGCATGATTTTTTCTAACTGCTTGGAGAATGGCATCAGTTGGTCCCCTTGAAACGGATAGGGTGCAGTTCCCAGTTAAAGTTGGCAATGGTAGGCTCAAGACGGACCATTTCAATACACTTTTCAGGGCATTTGTTGACGCACTCATTGCAGCCTATGCACTCATTTTCCATAACGGTATGAACTACACGGCGCTCACCACGGATAGCGTCAACAGGGCAGTGACGGGTGCACTTGGTGCAGCCGGTGCACAGACTTTCATGAATAATGGCTACAGTGCGCGGAGCAAAGATAGCATCCTCGCTTTCATCAGCAGGTACGCTCACGCCCAGAATGGAAGCCAGGGTATCGATAGTGTCCTGACCGCCCGGGGTACATTTGTTACATGCAGCAGTACCATTGGCCATGGCCTCGGCATAGGCACGACAGCCAGGATAGCCACACTGAGCACACTGGGCGCCTGGCAGGGCTTTTTCCAGCTGATCGGCCTTGTCATCTCCATCATTCTTGCCGGCACGGGCCAGCAGGGACAGAATCACGCCAAGGGCGAACAGAGCTGCAGCTCCATAGAGCAGAAAACTGATTGCGTTATTTCCAATATCCATAACCGATAGCCTCTAAAGCTCCGTCAGTCACAAAAAGCGCAGCACCGCACATAACAGCACATCACAGAACCGCAAAACACGGCACAGTAACTGTTTACGCCGCGTCCCGCGCTCTAATGAGCTTAAGCATGTGGCTGAAAGCCTGCTGCCTCCTGCTGTACCACTGGCCACAGCAAGGGGCCTGTACTGCCGGGCAGTGCAGGCATTGCCCGGCAGCGCGGCATGTAACTGACATATGCAGGTGCCTGAACAGGGCATACAGAGCATCCTTGCTCTGTCTGGCAGAGCTGACCTGAGGTCAGATCTGTCAGCCTGCAGCGCTGCCATCCTGTATTCACTGCATGTGTGGGATGGCAGGCGATTAATTTATGGTCCATAAACTGAGCGCCGGCTCAGCCTCAATGCACCTCAGGCGCATACTGCGTACCTTTTACAGGGGCGCACTTGACGGCTGCAACTATCAGCCTGGCAGCATCCGGGCAATGAGCCGTAAAAGCATCACTGATGAGCTTTCACAGCGCCAGGAACGGACGGCCCAGTACGGATCTCCTTAGAGCAGGAGAAAGTATTCAGAAAAGGGGTTTTTCCATGTGAAGATGGCCTGATATGCGTGCCTGTTAAGAGCTGCTGTCAGTGCCATGCTCAGGCTGACTTACAGCCTGATGCCGTGCCTGATTCCGGGACTGATGCCGTGCCCGTGGCCAGGGCTGAGGCCTGGGCTGTTGCCAGGCATGTCGTCAGACCGAGCTGCCGGTAAATCCGGCAAAGCCCATGAATGCAAGGGACATCAGTCCGGCACTGATAAGGGCAATGGCTGTTCCCTGGAAAGGAGCTGGTACGTCGTTTAAAACCAGACGCTCACGCATGGCGGCAAAGAGAGTCAGTACCAGAGTAAAGCCGGCACCGGCACCCAGAGCGTAGACCATGGCGCTTAACAGGGAGTGATTCAGAGAGCTGTTGAGCAGCACCAGACCAAGCACAATGCAGTTGCTGGTGATAAGTGGGAGGTAGATGCCCAGAGCCTGATAAAGGTTATAGGAGGTCTTGCGGATAATGATTTCCACAGACTGAACGGCTACGGCAATAATGATGATGTCTACTATGAGATCAAGTGAGGTAAGGCCCAGAGGTCCCAGAACATAATTGTTGGCAAGGGTACAGATAAGGGCTGAGAGCACCAGCACAAATGTGGTGGCTCCACCCATACCCAGGGCGGCAGAGAGCTGGCTTGATACGCCGATAAAAGGACAGATACCAAGGAAGCGGACCAGCACAAAGTTATTAACTATGGCGGCGCTGAAGAAGAGTATTAAAGCGTCTATCATCGTACCCACTTTCTATGCACCTTTTAATGTCTGCAGGGGGCTGATGATTTAACGGGATCAGAGCCCGGCAGTCAGGAAAAGGATTTGAACCGGCTGGAGTAAGGATAAATATCAGGATAAACCTGAGGGTATAAGTCCCGGGGTATGCATGCATCGCAAAAGACAGAAACTGCACCTGGTCAAGCTTCCCCTAAGGGCGGTGCAGCTCTGCCTTTTGCGATGTATACACGACACAGGCGCGGTCATTGTACTTCATAGTGCTTAATTTGGCTAACAGACAAGAATCAATTGCATATTTTGCGCAAGTGATAACACTGCCTGAAATCAGCATAAATAAGCCATTTGATGCATCACTTGTAGCGCAGCGTAAGCAAAGGCTTACTCACATCGCCAGAGACTGTTGTAAATAATTTGTCCACAGCCTGTGATTTACAGGCTTTTTGACCATCAGTCCTGATGCCCATCGATAAAATCACGCACATGATAGGGACCTGACTTGATAAGGTCTGCAGATAGCCCATAATTGTCAGCATACACACAAAAAGAGAGCATCAGGCCCATGCCTGAGACCGGTACCACAAATCGAGGGACCACCATGAGCACCGCAAGTGAACAGGAAAAGACCCTGAAAAAGACCGCCAAATCAGCCAAAACCGCCAGACCAGCCGCTGAGCAAAATGTAAGGGCCACCAAGGCTGCCAAGTCTGCCAGGGCAGACAAGCCAGCCGCTGAGCCAAAGGCCAAGGCTGCAAAGACCTCAAAGGCAGACAAGCCTGCTGCTGAGCCAAAGGCCAAGGCTGCAAAGGCAACCAAGGCATCCAAGGTAGAAAAGGATGCTGCTGAGCCAAAGGCTAATGCTGCAAAGACCTCCAAGGCAGACAAGCCTGCAGCAGAGCCAAAGGCTAAGGCAAAGACTGCAAAGACCTCCAAGGCAGACAAGCCTGCAGCAGAGCCAAAGGCTAAGGCTAAGGCTGCAAAGACCTCCAAGGCAGACAAGCCTGCAGCAGAGCCAAAGGCTAAGGCAAAGGCTGCAAAGACCTCCAAGGCTGACAAGCCAGTTGCTGAGCCAAAGGCCAAAGCCGCAAAGGCAACCAAGGCATCCAAGGCAGAAAAGCCTGCAGCAGAGCCAAAGGCTAAGGCAAAGGCTGCAAAGACCTCCAAGGCTGACAAGCCAGTTGCTGAGCCAAAGGCAAAGGCCGGGGGCAAGAGCCGGGCTAAGGTGGCTCAGGTTTTTGCTGAGCCAAGCAAGGGGATTGAGGAGCAGTTTAAGGAAATCACTCTGCTCAATGAAAAAGAGCGCTATGAGATGATGAGCCTGCTGCAAAAGCAGAACCCTAATCCAAAGAGCGAGCTTGAGTTTTCCAATACTTTTGAGCTGCTGTGCGCCGTGGTGCTCTCTGCTCAGGCCACTGATGCCTCGGTGAACAAGGCAACTCCTGCTCTGTTTGCCAAAGCTCCTGATGCCCGCTCAATGGCGGCCCTTGGTGCTGATGGCATTGCTCCTTTTATTCAGAGCATTGGACTGTGGAAGAACAAGGCCAAATTCCTGGCCCAGCTCTCTGCCGTTCTGGTCGACAAGTACGACGGACAGGTGCCTGACAACTTTGATGAGCTGACTGCTCTGCCTGGTGTGGGCTCCAAAACTGCCCGTGTCGTTCTCAACGTGGCCTTTGGTCAGCCTTTTATTGCCGTTGATACCCACGTGTTCCGCGTGGCAACAAGAACAGGTCTGTGCATTGGCAAGTGCCCAGGTCAGGTAGAGGAGCGCATTGCTCCGCTGGTAGCTGAACCTTTCTTAAAGGAAGCCCATCACTATCTGCTGCTCCATGGCCGCTACAACTGCACTGCCCGTAACTTTGAGGGGCACTGCGAAAAGTGCGTGATTGCAAAGTACTGCAAGCACAATTATGAGCACTGATATCTCTGACAGGTGCTCACCGCCGTTTAACCCGGCATGAAAAAGCCCCGGCTGTCTGACAGACAGTCGGGGCTTTTGGCCATTATGGGCAGGGCTGTGCAGCACACGGCGCAGCCTGGCAGCTGCCCAGGTGCGGCTGTGGGCAGCTGTATGGCCGGGCCACCTGCCTGCTGTGCTTATGGCAGCACAGGGTTCTTTGGGGTGACCAGACGGAATGGGATGTGGGTATTAGGAGTTATGTTCTCCTCAAACTCAGCCCACAGGTCATGCTCGTCACTGTCGGTAATCTTTACGCGCAGTAAGTCACCTTCGTTAACGCGGGCACCACCTGGCAGCTCCTCAATGGTGACAATACCGTCAATGTCCGGAGCCTCGTATTTGGTGCGGCCAATGACAGTGCCCTCATCGGTAATGGCATCAACCAGCATCTCAAAGCTCTTGCCCACACGCCCGGCAAGCTTGGCACGGGAAACTTCAGCCTGAGTTTCCATGACAATGCGGGCACGCTCCTGACGAACCTCTACTGGCAGGGAGCCCTCGTAATCATTGGCCTGTGCACCCTCGACATCTGAGTATGGGAAGGTGCCTACGCGGTCAAGGCGGGCTTTTTTGATGAAGTCGAGCAGATTTTCAAAGTCCTGCTCAGTCTCACCTGGGAAGCCGGTAATGATGTTGGAGCGGATAGTGAGATCCGGGCAGATTTCACGCCACTGGCAGATACGCTCATAGGTGCGCTCAATATTGCCAGGACGCTTCATCTTCTTGAGTACAGGAGCACTGGCATGCTGCAGCGGCATGTCAAGATAAGGCAGGATAATGCCATCTCTCATGTAAGGAATGAGGTCATCCACAATCTTGCCCGGATAGACATAATGCATGCGGAACCATGGACGTGGGCTTACAGTTCCCAGGGCATCGCACAGCTTGAGAAGATTGGTGCCGTCGCGCAGGTCGCCACCGTAGTCGGAGGTATCCTGGGAAATAATCATGATTTCCCTGACGCCACGGGAGCTCAGATCATTGGCTTCGGCAATGATATTGTCAATTGGACGGGATCGCAGTGTACCGCGCAGATCAGGGATGATACAGAAAGCGCAGTGATGACGGCAGCCCTCGGAAATCTTAAGGTAGCTGTAATGCTTAGGGGTAAGCAGTACGCCTGAGGCTGGAACTGACTGACGGGCAATGGCAGGCGGCTCACCTACGAGGCGCTCTACGGCACGCAGTACAGCAGCTCGGCGGCCCGGGCCAATTACATCGGCTACATCAGGATACTCTTCGAGAACCTTTTCTTTCTGGGCACCAAGGCAGCCCATGACCAGTACCTGCTGGCACTGCTGACGGGCATCGTAAATAGCCTCAAATGACTCCTCAACTGCTGGCTCAATAAAGCCGCAGGTGTTAATGATGACCAGGTCGGCCTCATTGAAGTCATTCTCCAGACGATAACCTTTGGCCAGTAAAACGGAAATCAAACGCTGGGAGTCAACCAGGTTCTTTGGACAGCCCAGAGAAACCACGCCAATGCGTGGCACATGGTCGAGCTTTGGTTTAGTCTGATTATTTACAGCCATTACAGATCCTCAGAGGAAGTAGCATTACAGGGGCAAAAACAGGAAAACGGGAAAACAGGCAAAAAAACAGGAACAAGGCCAAAACGGCCCAAAAGCAGCCCAAAAGTGGCCAAAAGCGGGCTAAAACTGTGAAAAATCAGGATAAAACAGGCCAAAACCAGTCAAAGCCCATCTTATTCATCGCAATCACCAGCATAAACCCTGTCCACAGGCCTCGCCCGGTACATACAGATCAATCAGCTCAACTCAGGCAAGTATGCTTATGCCGGGCAGGACAGAAGTCAGGCAGCCGTGTTTTTGCAGGGCAGGCCAGCGTCCAGGCTCTTGCAGGGCAGGCCAGCAGCCTTGCTTATGCAGGGCAGGCCAGCAGCCTTGCTTATGCGGGGCAGACCAGCGTCCAGGCTTTTGCAGGGCAGGCCAGCAGACTTGCTTATGCAGGCAGTGGGCAGTCTTGCTCTGGTGAGCAAGGCGGACAAAAACAAGGCACTGGTGGTCACCAGTGCCTCTGTCTGTTCTCATACAGCAGCCGCCTCATAAGAGCTGTGCCTGTAAGCCAGGTTGCTGGCGGCTGCCTGAGGTAACCATCGCGCATGTGCAGATGGCTCAGGGAAAGCAATTAAGCCTTGAAAGCCTGCTCGAGGTTAGGAACAACCTGCTTCTTACGGCTCATAACGCCTGGCATCCACATCTTGTCGCTGACGGTAGTGTTCAGGGCTTTTGTAATTAACTCGCCATTGTCAGAGCACATGAGCAGCTCGGAGCCCTCTTCCATGATGTCGGTAATAACCAGTAAGGCGGAGTGACGGCCTTCGGCCTTAACCTTGTTGAGCTCGTCCTGTAACTGGGCCTTTAACTCAGGGGTGATTAAGGACAGGGAAACCAGCTCGAGCTGACCAATGCCAACCTTGTTGCCGGACATGTCAAAGTCCTTGAAGTCACGGAAGATTAAGTCACGGGCAGAGGCGCCGGACAGGTTGCTCTTGGCCTTGAACATTTCCATGCCCAGAGCCTGCAGATCCTCAACGCCGGCAATCTTTGCAAGGTCGTAGGCGGCCTGCTTGTCAGCCTCGGTGCAGGTTGGGCTCTTGAACAGAACTGTGTCAGAAAGGATAGCGCATAACATGGCGCCGGCCAGGGATGGATTGATCTCAACCTTGTAGTAGTCGTGGAGCTCCTTGATAACGGTGTTGGAGCAGCCTACTGGCTTTAAGTAAACCTCAACAGGGGTGTCAGAGGTAACGTCACCGAGCTTGTGGTGATCGATAATGCCAAGGAGCTTGCACTTGGCAAAGTCATCCGGAGCCTGAGCCAGATCGGAGTAGTCAACCAGGTAAACTTCCTGACCGGCTACGGAGTGGCATACCTCAGGAGCAGTAAGACCAAACTTCTCTAAAACGAAAGCGGTCTCAGGAGCAGGGGTGCCCTGAGCAACAGGCTTAACGTCGATGCCGCGACCACGGTATAAGTTGGTAGCTGATAAGGCAGAAACGATAGAATCAGTGTCAGGGTTCTTGTGGCCCAGTACTAAAGCGGTCATACTTTTCCTCGTGAAAAGATCAAATAAACTCTGGTTGTCAGAAGCTCACAGCTCCTGGAATCAGCAGCATCTTCCGTCTGTCAGAGGCTGTACTCCGCAGCAGATCCCAACGATGCAGCATCTGATACCCCGGGCAGCTGTTATCCCAGAGGCAATAACCCAGCCCGAAAGGCCGATATAAATGCCTTGCTGAAACATTTATTCTAGCACATATGGGTATGGCCAGTTCTGAAAAGGCCAAATTTTAACAGCTGCGCAGAACGCGGCACGTCCATGCAAAAAATATTCAGCCAGGCCCACAGGAATCATCTTTATGGCTCCAAAGCCAGCCCCCCGGATCATCATGCCCAGGCAGGGCCTCCTGTCCAGTTATTCAACTCCCCGCAATTGCCATATCGTGCCCATAACTCACAGACTGGTCGCATAACCGCCTCACCATTAGCTAAACCGCACAGCCACCCAGTGCCACTGCGCCCCACAGATCCATCTGGCAGGCATTGCAGGGAGCATCTCTGGCAGGCATAAATTGCAGGGAGCAGGCCTGGCATGCGGGCATTGCAGGGGCCTGGTATGCAGCCAGCCCAGGCGGCTGGCAGGACGCACGGGACAGTGGTACAGGAGCCCGGCTGCCCGGCTGCAGGGGTAGCCTGGGCAGCCTGGGCTGATGCGGGGTGAAGCGTGATGTAATGCTGTGCGCTGTGAGCCTGGTCAGAGTCAAAGATGGCGGGTAATGGTATACTCAGGTCATGATGTTAAATTTAAAAAGTATGGGACTGACCATGTGCGCAGTGGCAGTACTCTCCACTCTGGATCTTCCGCGCACCGTTAACTGGACCTCTGATTATTCACAGGTCCTGACAAGTCATGCCCCGGGTATGAGCTCTCAGGGCGGCTCATGGCTGCTGGGCACAGCTCATGCTGATGTTATTGCCCCTCAGGCTCCTCCTGAGCTTTCTGATACCTTAAAGGACTTCAGAACCAAGGAGCAGAAGAGCGAAAAGATTTACATCGAGGGCCGCAATGACCCTCAGAACTCTGTTGAGGTTCCAACAGTTCCTGGTGACGCCGAGTCCAAGGTCATGCGCATGAGCGCTACCTATCAGGCTCAGTATGAAGTGGCAGTACCGCGCCATGGCGTATCCATCATCCGTTTCTATGATCTCAACGGCTACCCTATGGACATTGTGTCCTCCCGCGTTGAGAACCAGGGATTTATTGCCGAGACTACAGCTGCTCCGTCCGAGCTGATGGTGCGCCAGTTCCAGGGAGCCTCAGCTACCCTGCTGCAGGTACGTCTGAAGGGCATCAATCAGAGCTTCCTGTTTACCTTAAAGCCGCTCACTGTCATCAATCAGCAGAGCTCGGTACGTACTCTGATTACCTCCATGACTGTAAATTACTATGTGGACGGCAATACCTTCATTCAGCCTGAGCCATACCGCTTTGGCAAGCCAAATCCTGCTGCCCGTGCCATCAACTATGACAAGGTAAGTCAGGACAGGCTTGAGGTGGATATGCTCGAAGCTGTCACCGCCTCCATGCCGCTGAACAAAGATGAGCGCGACGCCGGCATGCGCCTGATTGAAGAGCAAATCAAAAAGCAGTAGTAAACATAATGGACAGTGCTAAGGGCTGGCTGCCTGTACCACATGCTGTGCCCGATGCCAGCTGCTGCAGGGCCCTCTATTCATGATATATGGCACTATTCCCTGGCAGGTAATAAAAGATCTGTAAGACAGGTAATGCTGGCTACGACGAGCTTACTTGCGTGTGGGAGAGTGCTGTGCTCAGTACTCATGACTTTCCAGGTCAGAAGGATTATGAGTTCTACAAAAGCAATCTGTGCATGTACTTTGGCTACGTTGACCTGTACGTCGTTAAGCGCCATGGCCGTATAGCCGGTTTCACAGGCATTGCTGCCGACCGTATCGAGATACTTTTTGTCATGACGACTTCAGAGGAAGCGGTGCCGGCAAAGAGCTTATCCTGTATGCCATAAATGAGACTGGGGACTGCATTGTTGATGTCAACATGCAAAACCTTCGGGCTTCAGGCTTTTACGAGCATATGGGAGTTCAGTTGCCGGACGCAGTGAATATGACAGCAAGGGCAAACCATATCCCATGGTGCACATGAAGCCTGTCAGGGGCTGAGTGCAGGCAACTGTGTTGTGAACAGTACTTCCAGTCTTTACATTTACTGAGCTCGAGGGGCTATGATCTCAACTTCAATTAAGACAGTTATTTCCATGAGAAAGATGAGTTTTATGGCTGTCATGGGTATGCTTGGCGCAGCTGTGATCTTCCTGTCGACCTCTGCCTTTGGCGCCTCCTTGTCCTGCGAGGTTACCGGTCACTGGCGTGAGGTGGCTTATCTTGAGCCTCCTATGAAGCAGTATGCTTCGCTCAAAAGCTGCATTGCCTGGACAGCCTATCAGTTTGAGCTGCCTGAAGAGCTGCTGTACTCCATCCTGTACGTGGAGCGCGGTCCTGTCAATGGCAAGTGCGGCACTAACAGAAACGGCACTCAGGACTGTGGTCCAAGCCAGATTAATGACGTGCGTCTTGGTGAACTGCGTCAGTTCAAGCTCACCAAAAGCGATATCAAATCCAAGCCTTGCCATAACATCTGGGCCATGGGCTATCTGATTCGCCGTGAGATTGAAAAGGCTGATGGCAACATCTGGACCGGCGTAGGCAATTACCACTTCCATTACAGCGTAAATCAGAAGGTTCATGACCGCTATGTAGAGCGCATTCGCCGCGCATGGCAGACGCTGGTCACATCAACCTACAACTACTGTATTGAAGACAGGGACGAGCATTAGTGCGTCACAGGGGCCGGCTTTTTGCCGGCCTTGTTGTCTCCAGCTGCTGGCAGACTGCCAGGCGCCCATGGCCGAATGGCCAGAGTCGCCCGGGCTCACTGGCGTCTTTGCCGCATGCCTGAAGGCGCATGTTCATACTGGAGGATAAGGGCTTCATGCTCCGGGCTTGAGGCTTCGGGATGGAGGCCGTAAGCATGGGATTGTCAGCAGTGCGGGCTGGAGTCTGACTGTTGCCTGATGCTCTGGGGGCCTGTCAGGGCCGGTGGTGCGTATGCCTGGGCTTATTGGAGAAAAGTTCCCTGTGCCAGGACTTAACGGGCAGAAAAATGGTACTTTTTGGAGCAATGACCGTATCCGGGAAAAAATAAGATACGTCCGGCCTGGTATGTACTAAAATAGATTGAAAGAAATGTCAGCCGGTCAAAGCGGTTATTTACTTGCTTTGCGCCACGGGCTGATATGCCTTGCATGTGCTTTTGCAGTGGTCGTGTTAAGATAACGGCCGCGATTAGTACTTTTCAGTCCCTGAAAGTCATGTCTTAACAGTATGTCAGCCTCTGGCAAAATGTCAGTTTCTGGCATGGTATCTGTGCATTTGGTTCTGGCATCAGGCAGTGATGGCCCTGTCGGATTTGGGCATCAGGTGGTGATGACCGTGGCAGGACTTGCAGAGGATTTCCGGCCTGACCTCAGATCAGGATGGGAAATGTTTTCCCTGACCTTTATTTCTGACAGCTTAACTTGCTGCGAGGTTTTGCCTGTGGGCAGAAATGATACTGAATGGTTTGCCTGGATATAAGCACAAACGGAGTTCTTAAGTGAGAAAATTTAAGAAAATAATGGTGGTCATTGAGCCAAAACAGATGCGCCAGGTTGCTCTGGAGCGTGCCATGGCCATAGCTCATGCCGGAGGCAGATCCACTCTTGAGATCATCGCCGTAATGCCTGTTACCGAGCTTACCCGTGATCTTACTTCCATGCTTTCCGTTGAGCCTAAGGAAGATATCAAGGCTTCAGTTATTGCCCGCAGTGAAAAGTGGCTCAAGGCCTACCTGTCTATCCACGCCATGGGCTATGACATTCATACCCGTGTTATCTGGTCACGCTCAGCGGGCAAGGACATTACCCACATGGCTCATGAAGAGGGTGTGGACCTGCTCATCAAGGCTCATGAAGTTCATGGCATGTTTGACAGTGTGTTCTTCACTCCGCTTGACTGGCAGCTGCTGCGTCATGCTCCCGTACCAGTGCTGATTGCCAAGGATCATATCTGGCATCCAACCGGCATTGTGGCAATTGCCCTTGATCTGTCTGATCCTGATGACAGTGAGGCCCGCATGCTTAACATGCGTCTGCTGCGTGAGGCTCAGGAGCTGTGCCGCATCATGCACTGCCAGATCCATATCCTCAACGCCATTCCTCCGCTGATGCCACCGACATCTATGAATATGCCAGGATTTACCCCGGATCTGCTGGGTGATGCGGCCTTAAAGGAAGGCTGCAAGGCTGTGCTGTCCTTTGCTGCCCGTCATAAGATTCCTGCTGAGCACTGCCATATCCGTGAAGGTCAGCCAGATGATGTTATTCCAACCCTTTGTGCTGAACTCAAGCCAACAGCCCTGTTTATTGGTACCTCAGCACGTAAGGGTGTAGCGGTAGCTCTGGCTGGCAATATCTGCGAGCGCGTAGTGGATAACCTTGCCTGTGACGTAGCAGTAATCACTCCAAAAGCTGTTATAGAGCGTGTGCCTTTAGCTGCTGAGGGAGTTTCTGCCCCTTAGTCTGTATGTACCAGTAAAATAATTCCCGGCAGCTGCGCACGCCGGGAATTGCCAGATACTTTACAAAGCAAAGCCCCTGACTGTGTTTACAGTCAGGGGCTTTGTCGCTACTGGGCCCGGAAAGATGCCGGACGGCTGCAATACGGCCAGTGCCGGGCAGCTTGCTGGCACCCCGGAACAGTGTCAGCAGGCCTGCAGTGTACTGTAAGGTCGAGACAGTGGTGCCGGGGCGTGCCTTATTTACCAGTAGCCTTGCCTGCAGCTGGCTTTACAGCTGGAGCAGCTGAGGAGGCCTGGTCGGATGAGGCTGCCGGAGTGGCTGAGGCAGCCGGGTCGGCAGAGGCGTCCGGGGCCTTGCCGGCATCAGCTGATCCCTGGAGATTTTTTTTGTGAGTTAAACCAGGAAGTACGCACAGTGGATGGGCTTGGCTTGCCATCTTCGTTGTAGATACCTTTCCAGTCTGGTAACACCTTGAGGAGTTGTTCAAACTCATACTGGTCGAGCTTTTGTGACAGACCAAGATAGTTTTTTATCCTGGCCATGATTCCTCTTGCCTTAGGGGCGCCGCTTGCCTGGTAGTCACTGCTGCAGCGCAGACGTATTCCCAGATCTCTTAATACCTCATGCAGATCAGTGCTGGCCTGAAGCTCAGCAAGCAGATTATGGGCATCAGGATCCTCAGGATCAGGCAGAGCAGTATGGGTATAAATACGGCATCCTGGCAGATACTCTCTAAAAGGATAAAGTTGTTTGAGAGCTTTGATAATCAGATCTGGATTGAGCTTTTCCTGCCAGTCCAGTGCCAGCAGCTCGGAGCTGTATTCGTCGATGATGGCAAAGACATTAAGGGTACGCCCAGACTCCTCATCTGTCACAGTAAAGGCATTAGCCAGCAGGAACTCAAAAGGGCGCAAGGCCAGCTCGTCTTTGAAGTCACGTCCCTCTTCAATTACCGGACATTCCTTACTCTCAAGGGCTTTCTTTTCTGAGCTGATGAGGTCCTGCAGGCGCTTTTCTTTCTCCACTGCATCGGCAAAGCTGAACAGTCTTGTAGTCACAGCAGGGTTTATGTTCTTGTGTGACATGTTCAGACTGTGATTATTCCAGTAGTGAATGGAAAGCAGGATCTCATTTGCCACTGTATTCCAAACATGAGTACAGGCAATATGTGGTTTGATGCCTGAAACCTTCCAGCGCTTGAAGAAGTTCTGAACCATAGCGGTTGCGGCGTTGGTGGCCTTTTGAGGAATATAGGTTTTGATGTCTGGCAGGCTGGCAAGAGCGTTCTGTACCTTTTTGTCCTTGAAAACAGTGTTGCGTCCTGTGTACACAAGGGCCTTTGAACCGGCAGGAGCGGCTCTTTTCATATGCTCGGCGAGCATTTTTAAACCATGAGTCATAAGGTCAGAACTGCGATTGCGACCAAGGCAGCATACTGCAATCTCAGTGCTGAAGAGATCGATGATAACCAGCATTTGCAGTGGCTCATCGCGACACTCAATCTCGGTCAGTCCGCAGGAGAAATACTGGCATGGCATAGTTGGAGTAACTGTAGTCTCACCTGAAATTTTGCCGGTGTCATCATAAACAGGATATGGCAGGACCAGGTCACAGTGGCTGCTGGGCTTTACAAAACTGTTTATATACCTTGGGCAAAAGTCTGAGGTCATGGCATATACGCCCTCAGGACTTTTGAATGAATAGTATTTAAGCAGCATCATCCCACTTGCTTTGGCATCACCATACAAGTATTTATGCAGCCGGTGCTCACTGACATGAGATACGACAGGTTTGTAAATATCGACAGGGATATCGATTTTATAACTTTCATGAATATACATGTGCTGCTTGTTCTCCGTTAGGGCTCGCTGACAGTAAATTGCTGATTGTAAACCATAAAGCTGCTGCCTATGCACTTTCAGCGCTCTTATTACTGACATCATCGCTCTGAACAGCCGCAGCCGGCCTGTGCCATGCCTGCGCCAGGCCAGAGCCCAGGACCGGGTTCCTGGCCTGGCCCAGGTCTGGTAGCTGGCCTTGCCATGGGCACAGCCATGGCATGCCAGCAATGCCATGCCGGGCCACTGGTGCCTGTATGGGGATGGTGGGAGTGAGGTTGTTGCAGGGGCGCTGATGGCAGTGGTGATGCTGTGGTGATAAATCCTGGCAGATTGGGGAAAATATGGCATTCGTGCTAAACTGTGGGCCCATTTTTCTGGACATTATGTGTGCCATGGGCCTGCCAGCCCTGAGCGCATATGGAAAGACCTCTGTTGCATGCCTCAGGAGGGCAAATAAAGTGCGTGATGACAATGATTTACCGTCCAAAGCTGATGAATACGGCCGCAAGGTAAGTCCTTACTTCAATATCGAAGACAAGGAAGCCAAGTATAAGGCAGACAAGCTGTTCAAGCGTCTGCGCCGCAAGGTAGGTCATGCCATTGGTGATTACGGAATGATTGAGCCTGGCGACCGCGTCATGGTCTGTATTTCCGGCGGCAAGGACTCCTATGCCATGCTGGATCTGCTTCTTTCCATCAAGCGTTCAGCTCCTATTCCTTTTACCCTTATCCCTGTGCATATCGATCCTGGTTTTCCGGGCACCCCTGAGGGCATGGTAGAGGGACATCTTAAGAATGTAGGCCTTGATTACTTCGTACTCAAGCGTCCTGTTTACCAGATTTCCAAGTCCAAGATCGGCCCTGATCAGCGCATGTGCTCTATCTGCTCCCGTATGCGCCGTGGCTTTCTGTACACTGCTGCCCGTGAGCTCAACATCACCAAGGTAGCCCTGGGGCACCACCGTGACGACATCCTGGCTACTTTCTTCTTAAACCTGTTCTACTCAGGCATTATGAAGACCATGCCGCCGATTCTGCGCAATGACACTGATGACCTCACCGTCATCAGACCTCTTGCCTACTGCCGCGAGCGTGACCTGACCACCCTGGCCAAACTCAAGGACTACCCGATAGTGCCAAAGGGCCTGTGCGGTTACGGCGAGAACGAAGAGCGTGCTGCCATGCTGCGCATGATTCGCGGCTGGGAAAAGGATTATCCAAAGCGTCCTGACATTATTTTCAAGGCCCTCAAGAATGTGGTCCCATCTCATCTGCTCGATCGTAATCTCTTCGATTTCAGCAAGATTTCCAACGGCCCACGCGTAAAGTAAGAACGCAAGGCTTTCCTGGAGGGGACTAAGCCGCATGGGCACTTTGGCCTGAAGGCGGCACACGCGTAAAGGCCAAAATGCCGGGCGGCATTTGAGTTGTCCGGCCCCAGGGGCTGGGCGTGGCCGGGCTGGGCGTAGCCGGGCAGGGCTGGGAGTGGCTGCACAGGCAGGCACAGCAAAAGCCATATCAATGAGCTCTGACAGTAAGCTGTTAGGGCTCTTTTTGTATTAATGCTATTATTACCAGGCTCACTTACAGGCTGTTCCTGACCTGCCGTGGCAGGTCAGGAACAAATGCCTGCACCCTGGACGCAGGCCGGAGCGCAAAGCGCTTCCGACACGGGGCGAGCTGCAGCACTGACCTGCCCGGCCATGGCCATGGCCATGTCCATGCCAGGCCCGCAGGACTGGGCGTAGCAGGGTTGGGTGAGCTGGATGTCTGGTAGATTTTTCAGGGAGGCGTAATGTCTGACTGGCTTGATGTGCTCAATGATGAACAGCGTGAGGCCGTTGAGGCCACTGAGGGCTATATCTGTCTGCATGCCGGTGCCGGCACGGGCAAGACCCGCACCCTGACATACCGCTATGCCTATCTCATCAATGAGTATGGTATTTCGCCGCGCTCGGTATGGTGTGTGACCTTTACCAACAAGGCCGCCATTGAGATGAAACAGCGTGTCCAGCAGCTGTGTGGCAATGCTGTGGGCAATCCTTTTGTTACCACCTTCCATGCTTTCTGCGCGCTCTTTTTGCGTGAGGAAATCATGGCCGTTGGCTGGCCTAAGACCTTTACTGTCAGTGACGTCTCTGACGTCAAGGATCTGCTCCGTCCCCTGTACCAGGAATGCGAGGTGGACGGCAAGAAGCTCAGCCTTAAAAAGGCCTGGGAGTTTATCGATGCCAAAAAGGGCGACCGTGACTATGTGCCGGCCCTGATTGGTCCTGACAGCATGGAACTTATGAAGCGCTCCCAGGAAGCTGCCGAAGATGAGCTCAAGCTTTTCTGGCGCTATCTTTTTGCCCAGCGCACCACCTATTCGCTTGATTTTGATGATCTTATCTTACTGACCCTGCATATTCTCAATCACTTCCCTGAAGTCAAAGAGCGCTGGCAGAAGCGCCTTGAGTACATCATGGTCGATGAGTTCCAAGATATCGACAGTGATCAGTATGAACTGGTCGAGATCCTGGCCGGAAAAAACAACAATCTCTTTATCGTAGGCGATCCTGATCAGACCATTTACTCTTTCCGTGGTGCCCGCGTCGAATATTTCAAGAACTTCTGTAACCTGCATGCCGGGCAGGGACGCAAGCTCAATCTGACTTATAACTACCGCTCGCAAAGTCATATCCTGCAGGCGGCCTACTCCGTTATTTCCAACAATCCTGACCCCGACCGTCTGCCTCTGGTGGCCATGCGCACTGACATCACCATTGATGACATGGCATCTACCCACGACCCTAATATCCGCAAAGAAGACAGGATGAGCCCTGATGTGGCTGCCAAAATAGCCAGCAGCTCCTATTACAGTCAGGGCACTGCACTCAGACAGCGCAAGGACAGACTGGCCCGTGTTACCGGCTACCGTGCCCAGCAAAAGCTCGAGCGTATCGGCCTTGAGCCGGTGCGCCCGGGTGACGGCAGCCAGGGGAGCCTGGGCAGCCAGGGCAGCCAGGGCAGCCCTTATGGCCAGGCTGGTGCGACCGGCCCGTATGGCCAGGGCAGTGTCGGGGGACGTCCCTCCTACAGTGAGGCGGTTACTCTGCAGGCAGGTGACGGGCAGTATCACTATGAGTATCAGGCTGTCAGCGACAGGCAGGTAGAAGGTCTGCGCGGCGTTCTGAGTGAGACCCCGGATAAAAATGGCCGTGCTCTGAGCATGAAGCCGGTCATTACCCATACCTCCTCAATTTATGTTGAGGCCGATTACGTCTGCCGTACCATTAAGGAAATCAGAGAGCTCTTCCCTGAGTCATCCATTGCCATTCTCTACCGTGCCCACTATGTGGCCATGCAGCTTGAGAATGCTCTGGTAACCAGCCATATTCCTTACAACGTCATTGGCGACCAGCGCTTCTTTGACCGCAAGGAAATCAGGGATGTCATTGCCTACATCAGACTGCGCGTCAACCTTGATGATGATGTGGCCTTCCGTCGTGTGGTCAATGTTCCTCCACGTGGCTTTGGCAAAAAGCGTATGGAGCATCTTGAGGCTATTGCCAGAGCACAGGGCTGCTCACTGTTCCATGCCCTTGCCCACAGCGCTGATGATGACTTCCTTTACAAAAGGACAGGGATGGAGAGCTTTGTCAGCACCATGACAGCCATGAATGCCATGGATTTTCGTGCTCCGGCAGATGACTTTGAGATCATTATCAACAACAGCGGCTATGAGGAGTGGATTAAGCAATCAGGTGAGGATGAGCGTCTTGAGAACATTGCCTCATTGAAGACCTACCTCAATGACTTCAAGAAGAATCAGGATGATGAGGTCAATCTTGCTGACTTCATTGCCAATATCACCCTGATGACCAGTATGGACGAAAACAGGCCTGATGCTCCGGTACGTCTGATGACAGTGCATAATGCCAAGGGCCTTGAGTTTGACTATGTCTTTGTCGTAAGCGTCAATGAAGCTGTTTTCCCAAGCAAAAAGGCCATTAATGAGCTCAATGTAGAGGAAGAGCGCCGCCTGATGTATGTGGCCATGACCCGTGCCCGCAAGCAGCTCTTTCTGTCTGAGGCCGGTGGTGAGCTGCAGAACCGCTCTGATCCGTCAGCCAGGATTAAGCGCCAGCCATCGCGCTTTTTAAGCGAGGTCAAGCGTGAGGATGTCATCGAGATTGGTGGCAGCAGCGCCGACTGCATCAATCGTGATCAGACCTCTGCCCGCAACAGCAGCGGCGACCACATGACCGCAGGTGAGCGCTTCTTCCACAAGCTGCTGGGCCATGGCGTGGTACGCGAAGTGCGTGAGGCCGATGGTGAGTATCTGGTCTTTTACGAGAAGCTCGGTCGCGAGCGCACCCTTGCCTTTACCGCCAAATTTGAGCGTCTCAACGCAGCCTCCTCAGCCGCCCCCGAGGCTGCCTCGCCTGAGGCTGCCGCCCCGCAAGCAGCTCAAGCTGCCCAGGCGGCACCAGCGACCGCTCCGGCACCGGCAGCGGCAGCTCAGGCACGAGGCATGTCGCTGGCTGACTTTCTTGATGCCCGTAAGGGCGCCCAGCCTGCAGCAGCAACAGCCACAGCAGGATCTGCTGCCGGTGCGGCTGCAGCCTCTCCATCGCCTTATGCCTCGCGACCTCATAATTTCAATTATCCTGAGGGCGATGTTGAGGATGAGGACAATCGCAGCATCAGCATTAATCAGTGGGAGCAGCGCTTAAGACAGCAGAGCACCTCCGGTCCTGGTGCCGCAGGCGCAGCAAGTCCATGGGGAGCAGGCGCTCCAGTAGCCACACCAGCATCTGAGGTCAGCGCTGGGACACCATCGGCTCCTGCTGCTGCTCTGACTGCTGGTGCCGCCGCTGCCCGCAAGATGTCACTTGCTGACTTCCTTGAGGGCAGTAAGGGCGCTCAGGGCGCTGACAGCAGTGCCAGGGCAGCTGCCTCACCATATGGTGCTGTCGCAGGTGCTTCACCTTTTGGTGGTCAGGGAATGTCGCCTTATGGCAGCCCGAATGGCTCTCCTTATGCCCGTCAGGTCTCACCTTATGAGCTGTGGAGTGGCAGTGCCACTGACGAAAGTGGCTCTGGCACCAGCTCAGATGCTGATGCCGGTGCGTCGCCTTATGGAGGAGCAGTGAGCTCATCGCCTTTTGGTGGTCCGGCATTGCCGCCTCTGGAGCGCAGCAGGGCTGCTGCCGGCGCAGCTGCCGACGCAGCAGCGGCGGCACCGGCCACAGATGCAGCTGGAGCAGGTGCGTGGTCTGAGCCTGATGATGACAACTGGTTTGCAGGCGGGGACTTCAACGACAGCAATGATGGCGATGATGATGAGTTTGTGCCTGTAGAGGCGCTCTCTCATGCCGCAAGCGGTGCTGCGCCGTATGCTGGTGCCGCAGGCGGGGCTGCCGCCGGTGCCGGCAGGGCCGGTGGAGATGAGGTACTGGGCAAATTCGGGGTTAACAATTTTGACCTTGATTTTGGCAAGGGCTACGGCTTTGGCCGTGGCAGATCCATGCGCGAGCTCAAGTATCTGATGCCAGGCAATGATGGTGATAATGGTAATGATCAGACCTGATCTGGTCTGGCAGGGCCATAAATGACAGGAGGCGCTTTTCCGGCTAAGGAAAAGCGCCTCCTGTTTTTTGTGCATCCTGCAGCTGTTGCTGCATATCTGTGGGGCCGGGACTGAGCCAGAGGGCATGCGCCCCGTGAGTTCAGCCACGGCCTGCGTTGCCGCTGCCAGGCCGGTGTTGGACCGGACGTTGGACGGGCCGGTGTCAGACGGGACGTCGGATGGACCGGCAGGCGGCACGTGCTGTGTTATCAGGCACGGGACAGATATGGCTTGTGCGGGAAGAAGATGTCGTGGGTCTGGCGGCTCATGCCCTGACGGAGCATGTTGTTGCCAATCCAGGTGCCGATGATGGCGCCAATGAGGCCGGCAATTAGGGCCGGAACAATGGCGTGGGCACTGAACATGGAGATCTTGAAGATCATGCCAATGGCATAGACACTGATGGAGCTGGCAATGCTCACCAGCAGACCGCAGGTATTAAAGCGGCGGGAGAACAGACCCAGCAGTACCGGCCAGACAAAGGCGCTTTCCAGACCGCCAAAGGCAAAGAGGTTAATCCAGGCAACCACATCCATAGGGAACAGGGCCAGGATAATGGCAATGACGCCCATGATCATGGCAGTGCCCTTTACAATCAGCTTCTCGTGATAGCTCATGGAGCTGCTTACGGAGTCCTCGATAAGCTCAGGCTCGTTTGCCTTGCCCTCAGGGCGGTGCAGGGACTTGAAGAGATCACGAACCACAGCTGAGGCAGCAGCAATGAGCAGGGAGCTGACAGTACTCATGGTAGCTGCCAGAGGGCCCAGAATAGTCACGCCTGCAAGCAGAGGATGCATTTTGGCGGCAATCAGTGAAGGGATAACTGTGTCAGTACCGCCTGCTGGCAGTTGAGTTACTACGGCACGGGCCAGCACACCCAGCATGGTCATACCAATCATCAGGGCACCGCAGACAACGGTGGCGATAATCATGGACTTGTGCAGTTCCTGGCTGGAGCTGTAGCTCATGCATCGTACCAGAGACTGAGGCAGACCAATGGTGGCAAAGCCTACCAGAATCCAGGTGGAGAACAGCAGGCCAATTGGCAGGGCGCCGCCGGCATTGTACTCAAGATTGCGACTGATGCCGGTAGCCTCGTTGATATTGACCTCGGAAATGGTCTTCATTACCTGACCAAGGCCGCCGCCTTCGGTGATGATGACATAACCAAGGACAAACATGCCGGTTAGCATCAGCAGGGCACAGATAGCATCAGTAACAGCCACAGCGCGGAAACCGCCTGAGGAATACAGTACGGTAACCAGGGCAAAGATGATAAGACCCAGCTTGTAGTCGATGCCGGTAAGGCCGGCAAAGATCTGGGCACCACCAATGAACTGGCCCACAATCATGGCGATAAAGAAGATGATGAGCAAAATGGCCAGCACAAAGGATACGGTGCGGGATCTGAAGCGCTCATAGATAAGGTCAATAACGGTCAGGCTGTCGGTACGGTGTGACAGCAGGGTCAGCTTCTTGGCCAGAACGCCCAGAATTAAAAAGGCAGTGATAATCTGCGGAGCGGCAAAAACCACCCAGCCCAGACCAAGATTCCAGGCAATACCCGGACCTGACACAAAGGAGGATACTGATCCGTAGGTGGCTACCAGGGTCATGGCCAGCACAATGCCACCCAGGCTCTGGGAGCCAAGGAAGTATTCCTTTTTGAAGTTTGCGGCACGGTTGGAGCGCCATGAGGCGGCCCAGCCCACGCCCAGAAGGACGATAAAGAAGATACCAACCGGTACCAGAGGCAGGATATTAAACATTGATCTCACTCTCCCCTGTCGGTTTTGTTTTTGACGGAAGTGACATTAAGCACGCATGGCTTCATGAAGAATTTGACCAGCACAATGACTACGCCTACAGAAAGGACATAGCCTCCAAGGCAGCTCAGAACAAACCACAGAGGCATATGCCATATGGATACTGTGCTGTCGTGAGTGAGGAAAATAGCCAGCCAGAAACATACTGTTACCAGTACGGCGGCAAGGAAGGTATACAGAGCCTCGGAGTCAAGCTGACTGAACTGGGCTGCATACTGCTCATGAGTCAGCTCGACACAGCCTGAGGCGGCAGCTGGTGCTGATGGCGCAGCCTGGGCTGACAGGTCAGCCTGGGCTTGCAGCGCCTCAGTGCTCTGATCTGAAGAGTGGGAATTGCTCATAATTTGATCCTTATTACTCCGGCTGCCCGTAAGGAGCAGCGGAAAATGCTCAGGTAAATGCACGGGGGCATTGTAGCAACCTTGCAGTCAAAATAACGCAAACTGCAAGTTATGCCTGATAAAGAGCATATAAAAGCCATTTTGGGAGCGGGGAGCACAAGAATTTCATATGGATAACCTGTATGTCAGTATGAGGCAATGCGGCGCTTTGTTCTCCGGTAATATTGACGGATATATCAGGAGTGCGGACACGGCTTGTGGAGCGTAAAATCCCCGCAGATATGGGAAGAGACGGGACTGAGGTGAAAGAAAAAACAGTCAGGAAGTCCCCGCATGGGCAGGGAGCAAAAAGGCACGCAAAAGGCACGGCGCGCACCGGGGATATTTATTTGTGACTTTTTGCTGTTTATTAAAGGGAGCAAAAATGTCCAAAATCGTCAAAAAAGGGCTGAAAAGTAACCAAAAACGCTAAAAAAGCCCGAAAAATGGCAGCAAAAGTGCTCAAAAACGCTTTAGCGGCCATGTTACAACATTGCTAGTTTATTTAATGACTTAATAAAATCACTTTAATAATATGACAAAATTTAGGGCATTTTAACCATAACAGCCAAAAAATCCCCCAGGGACGGACATAACCAGCTCATGGCTCTGTATCCGTACCACGGGTTTATCTATCTTTTATTACCGATAAATATGATAAACACGCCCTTTTATCCCACCAGACAAGGTCCGCTATCCCGCCATATTCTACAGGAGCACAAAGGCAGTACCAGTCGGAGCGCAAGGTAAAACAAACGGGTAAAAAGCATTGAAAAAGGCCTGATTTGACACTTTGGCATAAGTAAAACTTATGCAAAGTTAGCCAAAGCTACTGTCTTCAACATGCACCTGACAGGCCTGTGACCAGGATCTGGCCGGATGCCGACCAGGATATCACCTGGAACTTACCAGGATCTGGCCCGGATACCGACCAGGATCTGGCCATGAGCTGACCTGATTCGCCCCTGAATGCCAGGTTCCCATGAGCCGATTGTGCAGTGATTCTGGTCTGAGGGCATACCCGCCTCAGGCTGAGTGTCTGCACACATTGCACATGCAGACATCTCCTCTGAGAACACACCGGCATATATTCAGCCTGAGGTCCAAATCAGGGACGAATACTGACACTTCTAATCACGGCTGATTGGGACCTGAATGCCGTCTTATGGTGGCAGCCGAAGCGATGTCTCGTGGCAGACTTGGATTATTGCTGCAAATGCTCATATCACGGCAGCCGTGAGCCCCACTGCCATCTTATGGAGGCAGCGGGCTTATAACTGTTGCAGCTATTTGGCATATGGTCATTCCTGATGGAGAAACAGAGTGTCAGCAAATCCTGAAGGAATGCTAAGGCTCTTACTTGTTATGCCCTCCCGGCCAGTTTTGCTTTTCCGGGCCGGGACTGGCCAGGCCGGGACTGGCACTGCATGGCCGTGCAGGGCATGACATGGCCATGGCCTTAATCAGGTGGCTGGCTGCCAGGCTCTGTGTGTGGCCTATGGCCGGTGCTGCAGACTGGATGGCTGATAAAGCTGAGGCTGAGGCTGATGCTGAGGCTGAGGGGGCACTGTGGCTGTGCCCATGCCGGCGAGCATGACTACATAAATAAAGCCGGCATCTCGTGCCTGCTGGCACCAGCTGTCCTGATAGCGGGGAGCTCTCATGCCCCGGGCCATGCTTTTTTCAGCGCGGCGCAAATCGCCCTCAACTGTTTCGTCAAAGGTCCAGGCGGCGATATTACTGATAAACAGACCGTGGAGCTCTACAGTGCGGGTGCGGGCCATGGCAATGCCGACAGGATTGTTTCGTGACAGGCGTCCAATGACAACAGGCAGGTTGTTATTAGCCGGACTGCGATGAACAATATCAAAATTGCATCCTGGAGCAGCTGAAGTACTGAATGTCGTGGCCATGCCCGGTATCCAGGCGTCCTGGTCGGGGCCGTAGATCTGATCTGCTGTGAAGGCCGCAGGATCGCGTGCCGAGCGGGCAATCACTGTAACCTCGTCATTACGGCTGACAAAGCGGTCCAGATAGTCGTTGATGGCTATATTGTCCTTCATGGCCGTAAAGCTCAGATGGTAGTTGGACAGATCAGGGACGCTGTCGACAAAGCGCATCTGACCGCCGTTATCGGCAATATAGCGGCGCTGCTCATCAAGGGCATACTCACGTTCGCCCTTGTAGGCATAGAGGTATTTGCGGGCACGGGTATAGGCAACGTAATAAAGACGGCGCTCCTCAGCAAGATCAGCCTTTTCATCTTCACTGAGCGGAAAGATGGCTGAGGCAGTACGGGCAGCTTCGGTGCAGCTCCAGTTCCGGCGCTTGAATCCCTGAGGATTATCAACTGTTTTGTGCTCAAACAGTGGCAGTGATGCTGATGATGGACTTATCAGCACCATGTCAAACTCAAGGCCCTTGACCTTGTGCATGGTGGTCAGCACCAGCTGCAGTCTGTCATCCCTGATAAGACGCTCGTCACGGTAGGTATCGTAGATACGGTAAATCTGCGCGCCCTGATCCTGATGGAGCACCTCGGTTATGTAATCACGCATACTGTCCATGGTGGCAGGTGAACCGCTGTTATAGGAGCTGCTGGCCATTTCAATGTAGCTTAGCACCACGCACCAGGCCATATCGATACTTGTGTGATCCCACATCGGATGGCTGTACATAAGGTCAAGACACACCTTTTTGATTTCATTGCCAATAAAGTTTTCATGTTCAGGAACCAGTATCAGGTTGCGGCCTTTGTGACTGTCACAGTATCTGATAAGAGCATAGAACTCACGTTCACGATCAAGAGGACAGCCTGAGGAGCCCTGAATTCTGATATTAAAGTTGCTCAGCAGGCTGCCATGCTCTTTCATCATATTGCGCAGCATGGCAAGGCCCTGATAAACCTCATTATTGGTTCTGAAGAACAGGGCAACAGTTCTGATGCTGCGTCGCTTGACTATGGTATTGAGTCTGGAGCTGTCAAATCTTTCAAAGCTGTCACCATCGGCCATGGCAAAAAGCTTTTCAAGAGATGTGCGATTCAGGCGGCCGTCTGTTGCAGTATCGTCACTGTCCGTGGCTGATACCTGGGACCTGTCCTGAGCAAGGCTCTTGCCCTTGCCCTTGCCCTGGCTCTTGCCCTTGCCCTTGCCATTGCCATTGCCAGGGGCGTTAGCCTTTCTGGTTGCATGGTCAGGAGCCTTACGGGCAGAACTGCTGTCTGAACGGCTGTCGGCACTGTCTGCCGGGGCACTTTCCATATTGTTTTGCAGCTGGTTATTATGCTTATTGATCTCCTGTTCAAACAGCTGCATTATTTTGCGGTTTTCATCCAGGGCAAAGCTGAGCATACCAGGCAGATGCTGGCGCAGCAGCGACAGCGGGTTATCTGAGCGGCAGCTGCTGTCAGTGCCGCTGACCTGATCTGCCTGGAGGGCAGTGGCATTTTGCGCTGCATCTGACGCGGCATGCTCGCAGGCAGAGCCTTGGGAAGATTCAGAGCCTGGGGCGGCGGCAGAGTCAGAGCCAGGGGCGGCGTCAGGTGCGGCGGCGGCGCCTGAGGCGGCGTCTGCAGCAGCCCTGGTCTTGGCCGGGGTGTCCTGCGTGTCTTTGTCCTGGCTGGCTGGGGAGAGATCTGCGTTGCCTTTTACACGGCAGTCAAAGATGCGTGCATAGTCAGTCTCAGGGGCATATTGCTCAAAATCAGGAGAGCTGACAGGCAGGAAAGTACGGTCTGACAGGAAGTGCGCTGCCAGGTCCAGAATCTTCTGGAATGAGCGGTAGTTCCTGGACAGAGTCATGGTCTTTGGTCTTAAGATGCTGCCCATCCAGTTGTAATATGGCTCGGGACTGACTGCCAGAGCATACTCTGCCGGGCTCATAGTGCTGTTGTGGGCATCACCACCGGATCTGGTCAAAGCCTGGCCCGGTGCCAGTACTGCGTAGCTGGCTGCAGCAGCGGCAGCATAAAATGGTGCGGCGGCGGCAGCTGCGGCTACGCCGCCAGCTGAGGCGGCAGCGCGGCTGTGCTGAGCAGGGCTGTCTGGCTGCAGCTCCTCATCATCGGACTCATATTCATCGTCAACAGCATCCTCATAGCTGTCAAAGCCATGGCCGCTGCCTGCATAGCGGTTTTCAGGGGCTGATCTGTGCTCATGGCGCCGTGCAAACCTGTCATTGAGTTTATCCCCGTCATCCTGATCGCTGCTGTCCTGATGGTCAGAGGCTGAGGTCGGCTTTAAATTAAGATGCAGGGCTGCAATGGAGCCATCAGATCCGGCCCTTGCCATGCTCAGAAACTCCTGAGGCAGGGCGCCATTGACGCGATCAAAGCCGTAGATACTCTGATTGATATCGCCAATGGTGAAAAAGCGCAGGCGTGGGTAGTTGCGCGTGAGATTAAGCAGGAAATCAAGACGCGTAAAGGTAATGTCCTGGAACTCATCAATCATGATGAACTCGAGCTTAGGGAAGAGCGAGGTAAAGAGCTGAGGCTCAGTTCTTACGCTGTGCAGCAGCACCTGCTCCCACCATCTGGCCTCAACATCATTAAGACGATCGCGCAGGCAGTAGCGGGCCAGACCATGGAAGGTATAAATGGCAATGAGGTGAGCAATGCGGCCCATGCCCAGGCTGGCAAAAAGGCTGTTCAGGCGCGTCTTCAGTTCGGTGACCACAGCTCTGTTATAGGCCAGCACCATGATGTTGTGCGGGTCAATATGATCAATCACTACCAGACGTGCCACCTTCATGGTCAGCACATGAGTTTTGCCCGAACCAGGGCCGGCCAGCACATTGACGTGACGGTCAAGACTGCTGGTATAGACCTCCCACTGCTCTTCGTTGTCCTCCATCATGCTCTCGGCTTTTTTAAGGGCCTGAGCATTGAGATACTGCAGAACTGTTGAGTCTGGTCCTGAGAAATTGGACAGCAGGGTTACATAGTCCTTGTAATTTCTGATGCGGAAGAAGTTCTCAATAAAGGAGCTGCGATCCTCCGGCCTTACCTCAGTGCAGAAAACCCTCATGATCATAAGGCGCGCAAAAGCCATACGTGCAGTTTCTTCAAAACCGTTACGTACCTCATAGTAAATTGAATTACTGTCAGTGGCATTATCAAGAGGCAGCAGAGCATCTTTGCCCAGAAAGATTTCATAACCCTGACTGAGAAGACCTGTATACGTTATCAGGCGCATGGTGCGCAGCAGCTCAAGAGCAAAGTAGAAGTAACCGTAGCCATAGAGCCTGCCATCGCTTTGACCGTAGAGACTTTCAAAATCGCTGCGGCTGTTATGCAGCTGATATCTGTTGCTTATATCCTTTGCATCAGGGTGCATGAGTCCGAGGCGATCAATAACCTTGAACCAGTTGTTAAACCAGCTGAAGGATTCAGACAGTTCGGCAGCCTCATCATAAGGGGCCTGAGCAGAGGCAGCTTCGCCTGAGTCAGGAGGCAGTATATTAATGCCCCTGGTGCCCATGGAGCTCATAAAGCTCATGGAGCTGTTTAGAGATGTGATCGTGGCTGCCCTTCGCTTAAGCATCATTTGAATTTCATTGGTGCTGTTAAAGTCGGTGTAAGCAAAGTCGAGCAGGCGTGGCAAATCCTCCTCAAGAACATCAAGGATAAGATGGTAGGAGCGCAGGCCGGCACTCAGGCTGAAGCTCTGAGCTTCATTGATTGAGGCATACAGTCTTGTGTCATAGCGCATCACAGCTCCTGGCATCCAGGAACAGATACGGAATATGCCGGCTATGATCAGCGGGGTGGCCTTTTCAAGCCAGGCGCTGGCCATAAAGATGCTCTGGCGCGGATTGCCCTGATACCATGGCATAAACAGTACTTTGCGGGTGGTGACAGTTTCCACGCTGTTAGCTTTGATTTTTTCAGTAATTTCAACCGTATGACAGTAAGGCTTGATCTGCTCTTTGAGAATCTGTTTGATCCTTTGCGAAATGTTTTGTCTGCCGATACGCAAAAACATGGCAGATTTGCGTCTGTTACGGTTGCGACGACGTTCATCACCTTTGCTGATGCGTTCATAAATTTCATCTGTAAACTCATGAGCGCCAGCAGGACCTGTTTGCTTTGCCTCACTCAGAGAAGAGCTTGATGAAGGCGAATGCTCACTGCCACTTGCAGAGCTGTCCTGCTGTGAGCTGTACTGAGCTGTGAGATCAAAGGTATCATCTCCGCCCTCCATAAACATTTTATGATGCACATACTGGCCATGGCGCCATGCTTCATCAAGCAGCTCACGGGCAATTAAAAGGGTAACTCCCAGAGTTGGCATAAAGCGTACGAGCTCGACTGCACTTTCCGGTATTCTTTGCTTATCCCTTTCCATCTGGCAAAACCAGCTGATTTCAGGATTTACGGAGACAGGGCCATCCATTCTGAAGCTGGAGCTGACTTCGATGATGTTGCGTCTGGTCAGCTCAAGCAGAACATTGATCACGTCTTTATTGCTGATACGGTTGGATCTGGCAAAGTGCTCATAATCAAATGCATGAGTACCGGCCATGACAAGCCGGGCTGCAGTGATCTCCTCACCATCTGGGCTGTTGTCTCTGTCAGCTGAAGCTGCAGCAAAATAAGGTAATTCCTGTTTTTGCAGATTTTTGATCTTCTGATTATGCTCATCTGCAAGCAGATCCTCACAGATCATAAGGGCGTAGGTTAAGGTCTTATTGCCGCTGTCAAGCTGAAGCATTTCATCTGGAGCAGATTCTCCTGAGGTAGCAGTGCCCAGGGCAAAATCACTGCCCATAGCCCTGACTGAATCAATGCTGTCCTTGACATTATGTAAAGCACTACTGTCCTTTGAGTCAGGCATGTCATCGCCAGCACTGCCCTTGCCGCCGTCATGGCCAGCATGGATATCACGGGACGCAGCGCTGCCATGGGCATGATCGCTATCGCAGGAGAGCTCTGTATCAGTGTCTGCACTGGATGGTGTATCTGCGGGGCCGTCAATGACGCGGCCTGATGATGTCAGGACATAGCTGCGCTCGTCGTCACCTTCAGTGCCATAGACCAGCTGTACCCTGCTGACAACAGTATTTTTGAGAGACTGAGCCTTAAAGGTGCGGATAAAGTCACGAACCACGCTGCTGTTAAACCTGACAGCAAAAGGCACCATAGTGCGGAACTGGATCCTGATACGGCCAAGATGCTCAAGGTAAAACAGGATAAGGCGCTCTTTTACCAGATTACGTTCGCTTTCAATATGAGTTGGCGGAGGCAGAAGTATTTCTGTCTGAGAGCGTGACAGAACATCAGCAGGCACAGCTACCGGCTGAGTAATGGACTCCCTGAGGGTCATGAATTTACAGATATAGGAGCGAATCAGCAGCTCGGAGTGGACCAGATCACTCCAGCCAATAAGACTCTTGCTCAGGTATGCTGCATCATTATCAAAGTCCTTACTGTCATAGAAACAGCAGGCAGGCAGCTTACGGCCATCAGGGAAGGTGGAGTTATACATCCTGAGGTCACGACCGGCACGGCCAACCTCCTGCAGGTAGTTTTCAAACACTGATGGCGGAGACAGATGCAGTACGTAGTGAATATTAGGGATATCCATGCCCATGCCAAAGGCATTGGTGGCGCACAGAATATAGATCTGTCCCTGGGAGCAGGTAACAGAATCCTTCTGCTGCTCTTGCAGTGACTCGATATAAATCAGTTCTCTGATGCGCCTGATATCATTGCTGTCGATATTTTCCATGCCCGACAGCTCCTTGAGAAGGAATTTCTCGCGGGTGGCCTCCAGACTCTCTTCTTCGAGTTTCTGAGCATCCTCATTGCTTATTTTGAAGCGCTCAAAGCGGTCCTTGCGCTCTTTGGTATCAAGACCGGCATGGAAAAAGTCAACGTGACCTGCCATTTGAGCAATGGGGTCATAACTGTCATCGCTGTCCTGACTTTCTCTCAGCGGATTGCTGTAGTCATGCTCGATGTGGACAATACTGTCGACACTTTCGGAAGCAAACTCATCTGCAGAGATAATTCCCTTATCGGTGCTGGCAGCGTCAGGGCCAGTCTTCTCCACATTATGGACAGAGGTAAAGGCGGTGCCGGCACCATATTTATCTCGATTTTCAGCTGATATGCCTGTTAAATGATCTGTTGATGTTACAGGAACGACCTGGCCTGCAGTTAAGGAACTGGCCCTGGCAGCTGTTATCGAATTGGCCTTCATGAAGCGGTGAGCATTGGCAGCTTTGTTAAGCTCCAGGGCCAGTTTTCGGCACTGATTACGGGTGCGGCAGAAGATAATAAGGCGACTTTTACGGAAGTCTATCCTGTTGCGGCTGATAAACTGCAGTACAGCATTGAGGCGTGAATCTTCGTCACAAGCTACAGGCTCCATCTGCAGAGCAATATGATCGCGTATCGGGTTGTAGCTTTCATTGCCGACACCGAGCATTACCGGGTCAGTAAGATAGTTCTTGAGATCCTTTACCACCTGTCTGGTCATGGTGGCAGAGCACATAATGCTGGTAACAGGGAATTTCTTGCGCAGCTCAGAGCATACCCAGGCAGCAAAAATATAATCAGGGCGGAATGACTTACCCCACTGGGAAATACAGTGAGCTTCATCAAAAATCATGTACTCACCACCGCCATCGCGGCGCAGACGCTGATACAGATCCTGGAAAAAGCTGCGGCTGCGAAAGCGCTCGGGAGTTACATACAGCAGCTGCAGACGGCCATTGCGCAGAGCATTCAGGCACTGAATGTTTTCATGCTGCATACGGTCTGAGGATATGTAATCGACATTATCAAAGCCACGGGCGCGCAAAGAGAGCACCTGATCGAGAATCAGGGCTTTAAGCGGGGAAATAACAATGCTCAGACGCCCGCTGTAGCGGGATCTGAACAGGGATGGTCCCTGGAAGAGTACAGACTTGCCACCGCCTGTAGGAATGGAAATCAGGCAGTCATGATCATGTCTGATAATGGCAGGCAGGGCGGTTTTCTGATAATCACGCCACTCATTGCCATCAATAAAGCGTTCGGAAATCTCACGCATGGCAATGTTCATGGCGAGCCTGCCATCAGGCGTATCTTTGTCGAGCAAATCAAGCAGATTTCTCCATTTGCGCTCTGACAGCAGCTCCACCTCATGACCATCACGCCCATTCATGTTCTGGCTATGGTTCTGCCACTGGCCATGGTCAGAGCCCGTGCCAGAGTCATGACCACTGCCCTTACCATATCCCCAGCCGTCATGGGCGCCTGCTCGGCCGGCCCTTGAGGATGTCATGGCTCCGGCTGAAGCTTCATCAGCCTGAGCAGCTTCAGCTGCAGCTGAGGAGGCGGATGTTGCTGGTGCAGATGCTGTGGCAGAGGCAGCATTGTCAGTCTGCTGCATGAGGCCGTGCATGGCTTCGAGCTGACTGAGGGTGGCAAGAGCATCGGAGATTTCGTAACCGGCGCTGCTGAAGTAGCGGGTACTTAAGGCCAGCATGGCATCTCTGTCAGCATCATTTGCGAAGAACTCAAGGTCCATTCTGAGGCTGGCAGGCACAACTGCAGGAACGTCAGATACTGAGCTGACTGTGCGCGCAGCCTGGCTTACGGTATTGAAGATATTGGCTGCAGTGGCATCACCGCCGTAGCTCTGGCCGCCATAGCCGGAGCAAAGGTCAGGGTCGATACAGTAAAAATCAGCGCGGGCAAGTGAGCCATCGCCGCCTGCAAGAGCAAGGCAGGCCTGACGGAACATACTCATCAGACCCTCAAGAAGCATGCCGGTCACATCATCATCACCGCCATAAAAGGCCAAAGATGCAGCATGACTGCATTTCCAGTCCGGCTGTGAGCTGTCTGGAGCTGTTCTGGCCATATTGCCTGTAAGGGCTTCGTACTTTAGACAGAGGCTGTGCAGTCCGCGACTGTAAAGTCCCGGAAAGAAGTGGCTTGCCTGAATATGTCCCTTAAAGCATGGCTGGCCGGCAGGAGCACAGGATGCGGCAGATGAGCCGGCACGCAGGTTAATAGCAGAACTGATGGAATCACTGTCAGCATCTGATGATGACAGGAAGTTGTGCTCACGTATGATTCCCAGCAGGGTACGGGTTTCGTAAGAGCCAAGGTTGTCGACAATAATGGCGCAGCGCTCCCTGCGGCATTGCCAGGCAAGAGCCAGCAGCTCATGGTCATTGCTGATAAGACGGGTAAGAGAGCGCACCTGAACGTTAAGGGACAGGGCATCAGTCATGGCCTGAACCTGACTTATGTCATTGTCAGCGGCAATGAGGTAGATAATACGCCCGGCGTCCTTAAGCTCAGGACGGGCACACAGCTGGCTTACCAGTTTTACCTGGGAGGCCCAGTAGTAAGGCAGCATTTTCAGGCTGTACTGATCGCGCAGCAGGTACTGCTCATCAGGGAGCATATTCATTATGCTCTCAGTGCTTATCGTGCCCTCATTGGCTGCGCGTGAACGGACCAGCACCAGAGTGCTTGCCTGACAGCCCATCGCAGCTGTGTTTGCAGCTCCAGCATCTGCAGCCAGGGCAGCAATGCCACCTGCAGCGCCAGCATCTGCAGCCAGGGCAGCAATGCCACCTGCAGCATCATCACGGGAACGGACAGTGTCATCACCGGCACGGGCAGCGTCATCAACGGCAATGCTGTCTGTGCTGGTATCAGAACCTTTAGAGGCATGGCTGGCATCTGTATCAGCAGTAGCTGGGCTGGCCGCTAAGGTGTAGGCTAAGGCAGAGTCATGCTGCTGTGGCATGGAGGGAAAGCAGCGCTCATCGACACGCAAATTGAGGGTTTTGCCCTCAAAAATCATGATTAGCTCAGACAGAGGGAAAGGGCGCTCCAGTGAGCTGATGGTCAGATGATGAGCATCATCACGGGTAATGATCAGGTGTTCGCTCTTGCGTGAGGCTGGTATCAGACCATGGGTTGCGCACCACTTGCCAAGCTCGCGACTTTGAGCCGGGCTGAGTACAGTGAAGTGCTCACTGATATTGGACGGATGCAGTGAGGTCTCAAGAGAGAGGCGGGCAAACAGGGACACATCGACATGCGATGCCAGAGGGGTAATCTTAAGGGCATAGCTGAGCAACATGGCTGAGCTTTCAACCACTATGAGATTATCGCTGGAGGCAAGGGTTTCATGGTCAAGGCGCAGCTCGCTCAGATGCTCGACAGATGCTGTCTTTATGCCCTCATGACGGCACAGTACAGTTACACCGTCTGACCATGGGTCAGCCGATGGCAGCAGTAAGTCGCTGCGGCCTGACATCTCTGTGGTGAAAATGCTCTCAGGTATGTTGATGCCGCCGCCCGGAAGCGATAAGCGCGATGCGATCTTGCGCACAGTGGATGGAATAAGGGCGCAGTAATTCCTGACACGGCTGCAGGCATATAAAGCAAGAGCCCAGGCAATCAGAGCATTATGCTCACCCCACTCAAGTACAGCATCACTGTTGATATAGCCTGACTCAGGCCATACAGCCCCATTACCACTGCTGACATCAGATGCTCCCACAGCCCTTTTAGCGCTGCTGACATCAGCAGTGCCCACGGCGCCATTGCCATGGATGTTATGCTCACATGCTCCAGGGCAAGAGGCCTGGTATGGCTCAGGCACACAGCCGGTAACCGGAGTAATAAGCACCATGCGTCCCATGCTGCCATAGAGGCTCTCTGGCATGATGACGAGCGTGTGCTCGAGCTGTCTGTACAGCTTATTAAGAGCCGACTCAGGATTATCCTTAAAGCGTTCTGCCAGCTTGAATGACTGCAGCAGGGAGCTCAGTACCGGGCTGTCAGGAACAACGGCCTCAGGCCCAGGCACTGCGGGAAGAGCAAAAGCAGCAGCGCCGACAGGTACGGATATTTCAGCAGGCACAGAAGTACCGTCAGACACGGCAGGAATGTCGTGTACAGCAGCCCCCTCTGTCATCAGGGTGCTTATGCACTCATCAATGGCAGGGCCACGACTGCTGCCATCTGGTGTAAGTCCTCTCAGAGCAGAGCCAAGCTGCCAGAGCATCATTGCAAGGGCATGGTTGTCGCCATCACAGATGAGATCAGTAAACTCACCAAGCTCATCAGGAAGGTGCTCTTTAAGCTCAGTCATGGCATTAAAACGCAGACTGTTAAGCTTTTTAACTGTCCTGTTATGCTCAGTGGTGCATGTATATGTATCACTATGTTTAGCTGCACATGCAGCTGTGCCTGCTCCAGCCCTGGACGCTGTGCTTTTGCTTGCAGACGATCCGGTAAAAAGGCAGGCGGCAAGGAAAATCATGCTGGTTATAAGGCGGGTGTGCAGTGCAGCAAACAATCTTACGTCAGCATCAGAACTCTCGACCACGCTGTCAGTAACTGTGCCTGCATATTTACCTGTGGAAGCATGGGAGAAATCATCAGTGGACCTGTCATAAGCAGCTGTGTGTTCGACTGCCTGAACGCTGGCAGGCGGCCTTGTGATGATATTAAGAGCAGCTCCCACCAGGGCAGCGATACTTAGAACATCAACTCCGGCATGCAGGGCACTGCCGTGAGGCTCAGTAAGATACTCAAGCTCATTGAGATCAATAAGGTCAACGCCGCTCAGGTTGCTCCACAGCTCAGGATAATCATGCAGGTCGCAGCCGACCAGCACAGTTGTTTTCTGAGCAGCAGATACTGGCAGGGAGGTCCCGGTTTCAACAGTAAACTCCTTAATATCAAAGGGCTTACTGCACAGACTGTCACCGCCTTCATCAGCTGAGCTTTCCGCTCCATTGATGCGGGCAAGCTTTACCTGCAGGACACGAGTAGCAGCATCTCCCTCACCAGCATCATCTGCCCTGGCCTGAGCATATGAAAGGCCATCGCAAGCAGCAGTTACATGAACCAGTGCTACACCCTCAGGAGTCAGGCTGGCTATGGTTTTAAGTTTATTGAGCAGTGCTGCCATGAACAGATCGCCACAGCAGTCATTGCGCGCAAGAATGCTGTTGCGCTGCTCATCAGACATAATTTCCATGAGGTAGCGCTGCTGGGACTTATCAAAGCGGCTCAGGAACAGCTCGTGCTCATCAAGGCACTGCTGCATTTCTGTCAGTGCTACTTCATTGAGAACCTGAAGCTTCCTGTTAACACTTTTGCGCTCCGCATCGCTTCGAGCAACCTCCTTATCCTCACCTGCCTGGGCATCAGTCATGGAAGAAGCATCGTCATCATAAGATGAGCCTGATGACTCGTAATCATCATTAGAGGAGCTTTCTTCAGTTGAAGTATCTGCACTGTACAGCGCATCACCTGACGATGCAGCACTACGCTTGAGCAGTCTGTCGATAACCTGCACAGTCTGTCTAAGAGATATAAAGGCGTTGCTGTCAGGTTCCTGTTCAACACCAGCTGCTACATATGCATGAGCGCCATCATTGGCATGATTTTGAGAACCTGTCGGCTGGGAGGATTGCTGTGCCTGTGCCTGAGGCGGGAGTATGTATCCCTGGGAACGGGCGTTTTGAGAGGCTGAAGAGGTTGCAGGGGCATGGAAATTCTGACCATTGCCCTGCTGAGGCATGGACTGATGTGCATACGGAGGCTGAAGCTGTGATTGATAATTTACCTGATCCTGAGGTACGTCCTGATGACGGATATGAGGGGAGCTCTGGCCCGGATACTGGTAGTTAGCATGCTGTGGATACTGGGGAGCCATTGCAGGTACGCGCTGCCCTTTACTGCCGGCCTGTTGAGGTGCCTGCATATAACCTGCATTGAAGTGGGCATGCTGAGGATGTTGTTGCGGATGCTGCGGCTGCTGCTGCATATAGCCTTGAGCTGCAGAGGCCTGATTACGACCCATAGCATTGCCAGGGCCATAGCCATTGCTGCGCTGGCTGTGCATGGAGTCAGGTGCGCTGTTCATCTGGTATGGGCGGGCGCTCTGATTGAATGCCTGGTGCTGCATGGCGCCATGGGGGCCTGACAGAGCATATGGCCCCATAGTGCCAGGATGTCCTGACAGAGCAGATGGACCCATAGTGCCAGTATGTCCTGACAGAGCAGATGGACCCATAGTGCCAGATGATGCTGGCACAGGCTCATTGGAGCGATACTGTCCATTGCCCGGCGCCATATGAGGGCGTCCTTGCATATGAGCTTGTCCATGAACATGGGACCCGGTTTGAGCCTGATCTCGTCCAAAAGTCTGAGCCTTCCCATAAGGCTGGGACTGTCCCATAACCTGAGGGTATCCAGGCGCCTGCTGCTGAGGGTAGCCCTGCAGCTGGCCATGGCCCTGCGACTGCCCATTGAGGCGACTGACGCGACCTTGCACAGCAGGCTGGCCCTGCCTGTCAGTTGGCAAAGCGACAGGAGCGGAAGCAGCATTTACTGCATTACCATTGTTCTCTGTCTTATACATGTTCTGATGACCAGCGGCACTACGCTTTGCAGTACCGTGCATAGAAGTGTCTGCATTGTTTTCCTTAATTGCAGCATGAGAAACATCAGGACGGGTATTATGCTTATTACTGGTCATAACTTTATGTAGTTCTGGCAAGGGCTCTGAGCAATTACTGGACTTGATTTGCCAGTAGCGGGCTGTTCTGTTCTGTGCTGTCAGTGCAGCGCAGCTCATGGTATGAATGAGTGTATCATGGCTGCAGCCACTGCCCCATCAGCTGACAGTCAGGACAGGTATTTTTGCAATGCACAAACGCCAAAGCCACCGTGAAGGTGGCTTAGCTTAAGAGTCTGATTTTATCTTACGTACATTCGGGCATCATGCCTCAGGCATGATTAACACAGTGGGGGTGTGCGGCTCGGGCGCAGCCTGCTTTGACAACTTGCGGCCGGCTCTTAGAGAGTGGCAGCCAGCTCTTTGATATAGCGGGCGATATTAGGTCCGATATCAGGATGGCGCAGGGCAACCTCGATAAAGGTTTTGGTGTAGCCTTCCTTGTTGCCACAGTCATGGCTGTGACCTACAGCTGCATAAGCATGAACATTTTCGATATTCATAAGAAGATCAATGGTATCAGTAAGCTGGAACTCGCCGCCGGCTCCAAGAGGAGTACGACGGAACAGTGGCCAGATTTCAGCAGGTAGTACATAACGACCGGCAACGGCATAGTTGCTTGGAGCCTCATCTACTGAAGGCTTTTCGATAATGCTCTTGATTGGAACATCCTTGCCTGAGGTCAGTTCAGCGCCGTCCAGATCGACAATACCGTAGGATACGACATCAGCATGAGGTACCGGCTCGACCATGATCTGTGCAACGCCTGTCTCTTCAAAGCGCTTAACCATGGCGGCCAGATTGTCCTTTTGCAGATCAGAGGCTACTGAATCCATGATGACATCAGGAAGCAGTACGGCAAAAGGATTTTTGCCGACGATAGGATAGGCGCACATGATGGCGTGAGCAAGGCCTTTGGCTTCACCCTGACGGACGTGCATGATGGTTACATCCTTAGGGATGATATTCTGCACTTCAGAAAGCAGCTGGCGCTTGACACGCTTTTCCAGAGTGGCTTCAAGCTCGAAAGAGGTATCGAAATGGTTTTCGATAGCGTTTTTGGAGGAGTGAGTTACCAGAACAATATTCTTTATGCCTGCAGCTACAGCTTCATTTACGACAAACTGGATCAGAGGGCGATCAACCAGAGGCATCATTTCCTTTGGGATAGCCTTGGTTGCAGGGAGCAGTCGGGTTCCCAGTCCAGCAACCGGGATAATAGCATACTTGATATTGCCGTAATTCATGTCAGGCATAACAGCCTCCACCAGATGATAAAAATTTCAGCATATTCATTATGCCATATGCAGGCACTGGGTTTTATTAGGACCATATAAGAAAAAAGCGAGACCTTGGCGCCTCGCTTTTCCTGTGATTCACCCCGGCACATCTGACAGCTGAGGTGACTAACGTTTGTACTCAAGTGATTAAGACCGGACCATCAGGTACGGCACCGTAGTGATTGTGTTCTTACAAACCTTGAACGGCATCAACAGATGCCCGGACGGTGTTTTACTGATGTCCGTCCGTCAGTCTCGGGCTCAGCAGAGCGCGGTTCTGACTGATAAATATGTGACTGGGCGTCAAACACGCCCTTTCGATCGCATACATACTATCACAGATAGGCTGTGACTGCCATAAATAAAGAACTGGCAACTGCATCTGCAGCGCATCCACCAGACTTACTGATATGAAAAAGGCCTGAATACACGCGGTATCCAGGCCTTTTGTAAAATTATGGAAATTTCAGGCAGCCGACAGGTCAGCACCTGAATATCCAGAGCAGCTGTTAGCCGAGCAGGGACAGACCCAGTTGTGGACGGGTATTGGCCTGCATGAGCATGGAGGTGGCAGCCTGCTGAATGATGGACTGCTGGCTCAGGTTGGCAGACTCTTCGGCGAAGTCGGCGTCACGAATACGTGAGCGGGCGTCAGCCTGGTTGGCAGAAACATTAGCCTGGTTGCGAATTGAGCTCTCCAATCTGTTCTGGATAGCACCTAGTCCGGCACGCTGACCATCAACAGCAGCAATCAGCTTGTCCATGCCCTCGATGATGCCATCAATCTTGGTAGTATCACTTAACAGAGCGATAGACTTATCTTTGTTCCATACATCGCCTAATGTAATACCTGCCAAATCAGCCATTGCGGAAATGCGCATGGAGTTAACCTTGAAATCAATGGTATCACCCTTGTTTGCGCCTACCTGTAAGGTCATGGTACCGACATTTTTGGCACCGCCGCCGCTGTAGATATCCTGATCGGTGCCGCCGCCGTCCAGAACGGTCTTGCCACCGAAGGTAGTCTGGGAAGCAATACGGTTGATCTCTGTTATTAAAGAGGTGGCTTCCTTGTTGAGAGCCTTACGGTCTTCATCGGTGTTGGTACCATTCTTGGCCTGAACAGCCAGGGTACGTACCTTCTGCAGCATGCCGCTGATCTCGTCCATGCCGCCTTCGATGGTCTGGGCGAGAGCGATACCATCGGAGCTGTTACGGTTGCCCTGGTTCAGACCATTAATCTGGGTAGTGAGTCGTGAGGAAATCTGCAGACCTGCAGCGTCATCCTTGGCACTGTTAATTCTCAGGCCTGAACTGAGGCGCTGGTAGGTGGTAGTAAGCTGATTCTGGACGTTGTTGAGATAGCGTCTGCCGTTAAGTGAGCTGACGTTTGTATTGACGTAAACTGCCATTTTGAAATCCTTATTACAATCTGGACTGTATTAGCCGAGCAGGGAAAGACCAAGCTGTGGACGGGTGTTAGCCTGCATGAGCATGGAGGTGGCAGCCTGCTGAATGATGGACTGCTGGCTCAGGTTGGCAGACTCTTCGGCGAAGTCTGCGTCACGAATACGTGAGCGGGCGTCAGCCTGGTTGGCAGAAACGTTGGCCTGGTTGCGAATTGAGCTCTCCAGCCTGTTTTGTAAAGCGCCAAGTCCAGCACGCTGACCATCAACAGCTGCAATCAGCTTATCCATGCCCTCGATCATGCCATCAATCTTAGTGGCATCGCTTAACAGAGCGGTAGATTTGTCCTTATTCCATACGGTATCGAACTGAACATTAGCTAAGGCGGCCATAGCGGACAGGCGCATTGAGTTTACAGTGAACTCAATGGTATCGCCCTTATTTGCACCAACCTGAAGTGTCATCTTGCCGGTATTCTTGGCACCGCCGGTGCTGTAGATATCAGCGTCGGTGCCACCGCCGTCCAGAACGGTCTTGCCACCGAAAGTGGTCTGAGAGGCAATACGGTTGATTTCGGTCATTAAGGAAGTAGCTTCCTTGTTCAGAGCCTTGCGGTCTTCCTCTGTGTTGGTACCGTTCTTGGCCTGAACAGCCAGGGTACGTACCTTCTGCAGCATGCCGGTGATCTCGTCCATGCCACCTTCGATGGTCTGGGCAAGAGCGATACCGTCGGAGCTGTTGCGGTTACCCTGGTTGAGGCCATTAATCTGGGTAGTCAGGCGTGAGGAAATCTGCAGACCAGCTGCGTCATCCTTTGCACTGTTAATTCTCAGGCCTGAACTGAGGCGCTGGTATGTGGTCGTAAGCTGATTCTGGACGTTGTTGAGATAGCGGCGACCGTTAAGTGAGCTGACGTTTGTATTGACGTAAACTGCCATTTTGAAATCCTTATTACAGTCTTAAATTCGATGCAGAACAGGACTAGCCCAGCAGGGACAGACCAAGCTGTGGACGGGTGTTAGCCTGCATGAGCATGGAGGTGGCAGCCTGCTGAATGATGGACTGCTGGCTCAGGTTAGCAGACTCTTCGGCGAAGTCTGCGTCACGAATACGTGAGCGGGCATCAGCCTGGTTGGCAGAAACGTTGGCCTGGTTGCGAATTGAGCTCTCCAGTCTGTTTTGTAAAGCGCCAAGTCCGGCACGCTGACCATCAACAGCTGCAATCAGCTTATCCATACCCTCAATGATGCCATCAATCTTAGTGGCATCGCTTAACAGAGCGGTTGACTTGTCCTTATTCCAGAAAGTATCAAGACCTATATTTGCAATAGCCGCCATAGCGGACAGGCGCATGGAGTTAACTTCAAAGCTGATGGTATCGCCTTTATTAGCGCCTACCTGCAGAGTCATAGTGCCCTTTGCAGCAGCGCCACCGCCGCCGGTGCTGTAGATGTCATTAGCGGTACCGCCGCCGTCCAGAACGGTCTTGCCACCGAAAGTGGTCTGGGAGGCAATACGGTTGATTTCGGTCATTAAGGAAGTAGCTTCCTTGTTCAGAGCCTTGCGGTCTTCCTCTGTGTTGGTACCGTTCTTGGCCTGAACAGCCAGGGTACGCACCTTCTGCAGCATGCCGGTGATCTCGTCCATGCCACCTTCGATGGTCTGGGCAAGAGCGATACCGTCGGAGCTGTTGCGGTTGCCCTGGTTGAGGCCATTAATCTGGGTAGTCAGGCGTGAGGAAATCTGCAGACCTGCTGCGTCATCCTTTGCACTGTTAATTCTCAGGCCTGAACTGAGGCGCTGGTATGTGGTCGTAAGCTGATTCTGGACGTTGTTGAGATAGCGGCGACCGTTAAGTGAACTTATATTTGTATTGACATAAACTGCCATGATGAACCTCGTATTCTTTGCTTATTTATCCCTGAAATAGGCTTTCAAAGGCAGCTGGCGACATTTGTCTGCACAGTGTACGCAGCAGGCCTTGTTGGTACGTTATCAGTGATAGCGTTTACACAGCATGGGAAAGTTATATTGTTTGTCTGTCAGCTTAGGGGAACGCTCCATTGAATGGTTTTTCAACAATCATAAATCGCTTGTACGTGAAGTTAGTTATAAATAAAGATTTATTGTATCTAATAGATACAGCGTCGTGCGCGCAAATATAGGCATATAAATGTATTTTGCTGTTGACAGGTTTAGATAAATAAGCGGTTTCTTAATAAGAACTATCCGAAAAGATGCTTTACTTGTATACCAGCTATTTGACTCATAATTTATGACAGGCGCGTCAAAATTCTGAGGCATAGCTGTCCAAATTTTACTGCATTATAATGTTTTGTAGAGTAAATTCTGGAATTGTGCGGTATGGAATTTGAAGTTGATTGGGGTGTCAGATACTGAGAATTTAAGCTCGTACTTGTTTTATAAAGCACAATATCTTTCTTTCTTTCTTTTCTTGTCTAGTTTGTCAGTTAAGTTACGAACACGTGATATGAAACAGGGATACATGTCGGACAGGTTCGTGTTTTGTGGTATTAGCGCAATTTCTGGCATGATTTACAGGTGCAAGGTGCAAGGTGCAAGGTGAAATGTGAAAGGTGCAGGGGCTGATAGTGATGAGCTCAAACATATGAAAAAGGCCTGAGCGCGTTGTGCACTCAGGCCTTTAAATTTTTGCGTATTGGTATCAGGCAACTGATCTGTCAGTGCCCGTATTACTTATGGAGGAATTAGCCCAGCAGGGACAGACCCAGCTGTGGGCGGGTGTTGGCCTGCATAAGCATGGATGTAGCAGCCTGCTGAATAATGGACTGCTGAGACAGGTTTGCGGACTCTTCGGCGAAGTCTGCATCACGAATTCTGCTGCGGGCATCGGCCTGGTTGGCAGAAACGTTAGCCTGGTTGCGGATGGAACTCTCCAATCTGTTCTGGATTGCACCTAGTCCAGCGCGCTGTCCATCTACCTTGGCAATAGCGGCATCAACTGCGGCTATGAGATTGCTGGCGTCGTCGGCAGTGGCGAGGGTAAAGCCATTGGTTTTGTTCCAGACGGCACCGGCGGCACCACCACCACCACCACCGCCGCCGGTGCCGTCTGGAACAA